>JAUWFF010000054.1 GCA_030607105.1 Filomicrobium sp. | reverse complement strand
GGCGCAGATCACGCCTGAAGCGTAGCTGACGTCGTAACGCGCCTTCAGCATCTGCGGGAAGGCCAGCAAGCCCATCAAGGTGACGACGGCGCCAACGATGCCAGTCGCCGTGGCGAACAGCGCGCAGGTGATGAGGGCGGCAACGGCCATCGAACCGGGTAGATTGCGGGCGGCGATCTGCAGGGTGGTGAACAGGCGATCGACGATGTTGGAGCGCTCGACGATATAGCCCATGAACAGGAACAGCGGGATGGCCGTCAATACGTCAGACGACATGACCGAATAGGTCTGATTGACTAGCAGGTCGAAGATCCGATTGTCGAGGAACCAGAAGAAGCTGTCCATATCCATTCGGCTGGGGTCGTAATAGGCGTAGTAACCGAAGATCACGCCCATCGCCATAAGCGTGAATGCAATCGGGAAGCCCAGCAGTACCACGAGGATGAAGAGCGCGAGCATCATGATCGCGACTTGAGGGTCCGTCATTTGCCGTCTGCTCCTTGGTCGTCTTCCAGTTCGTCCTGCAGGCGTTCGTGGTCCTCAACCTGGTGTTTGAGGACCGTCTCCAACTCTTCAACGTCTTGGATTTTCCCGGGCCATTGGCCGGTCTGCAGGCACAGCAGACAACGGCAGACCTGCGCCGTTCCCTGGATAAAGAGCAGGGCGCCGGCGGCGGGAATGATCAATTTGAACTGCCAAATCGGGACGTCGGCCGGGCTCATCGAGCTGACCTCAAGGTAACGGAAGGCGCGGCCAGCGTACTTCCAGCCGGCGATCATCAGCGCTATGACGCCGGGGAAAAAGAAGATGAAATAAAGAAATAGCTCGAGGCCAGCTTGCGTCTTCGGCGACCAGGTGCGGAAGAAAACGTCGCCGCGTACGTGGCTGTCACGCGCGAGGGCATAGGCGCCGCCCATCATGAATAGGGTCCCGTACATCATGTAACTGACGTCGAAGGCCCATGCGGTCGGGTCGCGCAAGACGTAGCGTACGAAGACCTCGTAACCGACGCCGAAAATCATGACCATGATGCACCACGCGAAGGCGTGGCCGACCCAGGTCGAGAATTTGTCGATAGTATCTATATAGGTTTGCACTGGTCGGTTCCGTGTTTCCGCGCGGCGATTGCTACCATCTTGGTAATCGAGTCCAAGTTCGTTCTGTCGTGTGGATTCGCGAAGCGGTCAGAAGCTGGTCAAGGCGAGGGTATGAGAGTCCATCGACGGATAACGTAGCGGGAGGCGGAATGGCCTAGATCCATCTTCCGCCTCCCGTAGCGCGTTTAGCTAGCGACGCAATCAGCCCTTCTTTGCCTTGTCGGGGAAGTAGTGCTCAAAAGCGAGCTGGTAGTCGGCTGCGTTGGTCAGGTAATAGAAGGCAACGCGTTCGGCCCAGGCGCGCTGGCTGTCGACGACCTTCTTGAAGAAGGCATCCTTTTCCAGTTTGGCCAGCACCTTGTCCCAGCTTTCCAACTGCGCCTTCATCACCGACGTCGGCGTGCGGTAGACGTTGACGCCGTCCTTATTCATCAGGTCCTGGAGGTCCTTTGAATAGCTGTCGAGCGCGTAGGTGTAGTTGGCCGTACTTGCGGCTTCCGCACCATGTTCGCAGATCGCTTGGAGTTCGGCGGGTAGCGATTCAAACTTCTTCTTCGAGAAGATGATTTCGAAGAACTCGGCGGCCTGGTGATAGGAGCCGAGGTGATAGTGCTTGGAAACGTTCTGAGCGCCGAACTGACGGTCGGAGGTTGGGTTGTTGAATTCGAAGGCTTCGATAACGCCGCGCTCCAGAGCCGGGATGATTTCGCCACCTGGAAGCTGGGTTACCTTGAGACCCATACCCTGCATAATATCGGTGGCGAGACCGACCGTGCGGTACTTTAGGCCCTTCATGTCGTCCGCGGATTTGATCTCTCGATTGAACCAACCTAGCGGCTGCGTCGGCATCGGCATGGCGAAGAAGCCAACCACATCGAGGCCGAGGATGTCCTGTGTCAGCTCGCGATAGAGTTCCTTGCCTTCGTCGGTTTGGATCCAAGCCAGCATCTGGGTTGCGTCGCAGCCGAGAACCGGGCCGGTTCCAAACAGGGAGGCGGCCTTGTTCTTTCCATACCAATATGCCGTGACGGTGTGGGCGGCATCAATGATGCCATCGGAACAGGCGTCCTGCACCTGGAACGCCTTGACGACGGCACCGGCTGGCAAGAGGTCAAACTTCAGGCGGCCACCGGCCATTTTTTGGCAGCGGTCAACGTATTGCTTGGCCATGTCCTGGAAAATGGCGTTAGCGCCCCAGGAGCTTTGCAGTTTCAGTGTCACCGTTTCGGCGCGCGACACGTTGGGCATAGCAACGGTCCCGACGGCCGCGGTACCCGCGGCGACGGCGCTGCCCTTCAGAAAACGGCGACGGTTCACCGTTTTGGCGTCTTCCTTCGATGTCATATGACTTTACTCCCTGGTGGTTTCCTCGAAATGATCCGTTTGCCGCTAATGCGGAGGACCTTTGTTATTTCGTGTTGGGCCTCGGTTGGTCAGTGATTTTCCCAATTCGTGCTTGCTCATTATTACGCGAAAACCACACGTTGAGGTTGGGGCGCTGACGTATACGAGAGCGATTTCGAACCTAATTGTCGCAGGTGCGCGCGTAAACGGCTTTTTTTGGCCGTCTACGCCGAAATGATTAGGCGTGGTAGTTTTCAGATGCGCATTACAAACAACAACTTGTGAACCTGGCTTGGGCTGTCTGCCGCTCTTTCTGCCTCTGTTGCAGAAAAACTGACACGGAATATAGACGATTGTCTGTGTAAGGACACTAGCTTGGCGGTTGTTGTTGTCATCAACTATATCGCCCACGATTATTCGGCGTTGGGAGGCGACCACCGACCGGCCTTGGTGTTAGGAGTTTCTCACTCGAGATTAAGGTCACCGCGACGCCCAAAACGAAGGCGGAGATGGCCGCCTACATACAGGTGGTGTCAGCGGCGATGGCTGTGCCGCTCGGTGAGTTGCACGAAACCAGCTATGTCATCGTGTATGATGATGCCGCCGCGGCCTGGGGTTTTGGAGGAACGTCGCTGGAACACCGTTTCGTTGCCGATAGGATTGGTGAGGCTGCACGATCAAGCGCGGCAGACACAAGGAACTGGCCTTTGTGATGAGCGCGGCCAGTGGCTGTCCCTCCCGCATTTTGTACGCGGGCGTTTGTCGCTTTGACGGATCGGCCCACCTGCGCTATTCCGCACGCTCGCTGTCCGCGCTCGTTGATTTAAGGCGCGCCAAGGTCCCCTACATTAGATTTCAATCCAGGACAAACAGCATGTCGAAGTCGCCGTACCTTGCCGGCCGCCACTTTCTACAGATTCCCGGCCCGACGCCGGTTCCAGATCGCATCCAGCAAGCCATGGCGCGGCCCATTATGGATCACCGCAGCCAGGAATTTGCTCATTTTTCGGCCAAGGTGCTGCACTCCCTGAAGGACATCTTCAAGACGAAGAACCCGGTCATCATGTTTCCAGCGTCAGGGACCGGCGCTTGGGAAGCCGCCCTTGCCAACACGCTTTCGCCGGGTGACAAGATCGTAATGTTCGAGACCGGCCAGTTTTCCATGCTGTGGCAGGTGATGGCCGAGAAGCTAGGGCTTAGAGTCGATTATATTCAGTCCGACTGGCGCATCGGTGTCGATGCTGCTTCCATCGCTGAGCGCCTCAATGCAGACAAGGCGCAAGAGATCAAGGCGGTTGCGATCGTTCATAATGAAACGGCGACAGGGTGCAGTTCGCCGGTGGAAGAGGTCCGAAACGCGCTTGATGCCGCAGGGCACCCGGCGCTCCTGATGGTCGATACCATTTCATCGCTGGGCTGTGTTGACTACCAGCATGATGCCTGGCGTGTGGACGTTACGGTGTGCGGCTCGCAAAAGGGCCTAATGCTGCCGCCGGGCCTTTCGTTCACGGCTGTCAGTGAAAAGGCGCTGCAAGCCAGCAAGTCATCGCGGCTACCGACGGCGTTCTTCTCATGGGAAGACATGCTCGGTCCAAATGAAAAGGGCCTTTACCCCTACACGCCTGCGATCACATTGATGTACGGGCTCCAAGAAGCCCTCAATATGCTGAATGAAGAAGGCCTCGACAACGTTTTCGCGCGCCATGCCAAACTGGCCAGCGGTGTGCGGGCCGCTGTCGCAGCCTGGGGTCTTGAGAACCAGTGCCGTGATGGGAAGTACTATTCGAACGCGGTCACGTCGATCCGTATGCCCGAGGGCCATAGCGCCGACCAATTCCGCAAGTTAGTGCTCGAGAATTTCAACATGTCTCTTGGGGCCGGGCTGACCAAGGTTGCCGACAAGGTGTTCCGCATCGGCCATCTGGGGGATACCAACGAGCTGACCATCATCGGTGCGCTTGGCGGCGTGGAAATGGGCCTTGAGATGGCGGGCGTTCCGCACAGTCAGGGCGGCGTGGACGCGGCGATGGCGGAGTTCCGCCGATGGGGCCGGGTACAACAGGCAGCTGCGGCCTAACTCGTGTTGGGCTATCTTGTAATTTGCAATGTTACCTATAGGTATTTTGGAGATTACGCAGATGCAGCCGGCCGCTTTCGTATTTGACGCCTATGGGACGCTGTTTGATGTGCATTCAGCGGCGGCACGGCATGCCGACGCCCTTGGCGAGAAGTGGGTGGCGCTGTCAGAGCTGTGGCGCACCAAGCAGCTTGAATACACGTGGGTTCGCGCGCTAGCCGGCAAGCATTGTTCGTTCTGGAAGGTGACCAAGGACGGGCTCGATTACGCCATTGCCTCGGTCGGCGGAATTGACAGTGGCCTGCGCGGTGAACTGCTGGCCTCATATCGTCAGCTTGCCGCCTATCCCGAGGTGCCGGAGTGCCTGAAGGCGCTGAAGGCGCGTGGCTCGGCGGTCGCGATCCTTTCCAACGGCGACCCCGACATGCTGGCGGATGCCGTCAACTCCGCAGGGCTTGCGGACGCTTTTGATGCGGTGCTTTCGGTCGAGGACGCGGGCGTCTACAAGCCGAGTCATCGGGTCTATCAGCTGGCAACAGCGCGGTTCGGAGTTGTCCCGCAGGCGGTCTCTTTCCAATCGTCGAACCGCTGGGATATTGCCGGTGCGAAATCGTTTGGATTTCGCACCGTCTGGATCAATCGCACCGGCCGCCCCGATGAGTACCTGGATCTGGCCGCCGATGAGGTATTGAAGGACCTCACCGGACTGCTGACATGACTTAGGTTTGACGACCGTCAAGGCGATGCTCCGCGGAAGTCAACATGATCAGTCGCATCTTTAGTTCAAGCGCGACAGCGCGTGCGCGAGGTTTGAATATGTACAAACACATCCTAATTGCCACCGACGGCAGCGAGTATGCCAATAAGGCCGTGCCCCACGGGCTTGAGCTCGCTAAGCTGACTGGTGCGAAAGTGACGGCGCTGACGGTACGTCCGCACTTGGACGATTTCGTTGCCGAAGGCGTGGTCATTACCGTGACGAACGAGGAGCGTGAAGCTTTTAAAGAACAAATCGATCATCATCTCGATTTCACCCGCAAGGCGGCAAACGAAACTGGTGTTGCGTTAGAGACCGTCCAGATTGAGAGCGGGGAACCTTGGAAGGCGATTGTCGAGGCCGCTGAACAAGGCAACTGTGATCTGATTGTTATGGCCAGTCACGGGCGGCGCGGGTTGTCCGCGCTCATCTTTGGCAGTGAGACACAGGGTGTGCTTACGCACTGCCAGATCCCGGTCCTGGTATATCGGTGATCGGTATACGCGGCTGCGTTAATCGAAGTGCTGTAATCAATTAGAGCTGCAAAAGCTTGCGTCGCGAATTGGTAACGCTATAACGTTTATTTGGACAGGGGTACAACCCTCAGTCCAAGTCCAGGAGGAGACGAAGGAGGGTGCCACGTTGAGGCCACGCTGCGAGGCATCCCTCCTTCGTTGCTGTTCTTCCAGACCCCGCTGAAAGAAACAGAAAAAGGCCGGTCCTCTCGACCGGCCTTAAGTTTGCGGAAGTAGTCGCCTTCGCGAGGAGACTTCGCAGGCGACAGAAGTCACAACCTCGACAACTGTACTTGGAAACGAACAAAGCGCGCTGATGGATGTGGGGTGCGGAGAATTTAGTCAACGTGCCTTCCAAGCTAGAGCGGCCAGACCATTAAGATCATCGGTACGCCGACGGCGACGACAATTATCTCAAGCGGCAGTCCCATGCGCCAATAGTCCCCAAAGCGGTAGCCGCCGGGGCCCATGATCAGGGTGTTGTTCTTATGTCCGATCGGCGTAAGGAAGGCGCAGCTGGCGGCGACGGCAACGGCCATCAAGAACGGGTCCGGATTGACCCCAAGAGACCTGGCCACCTCAACAGAGATTGGCGCGGCGACGAGCGCCGTTGCGGTGTTGTTCAAGACATCCGACAGGGTCATGGTTAGCGCCATGAGTATTGTAAGGACAGCCCAGGGCGGCAGTCCCTGTGACACGTTAACGATACTTTGCGCCAGGATTTTCGATGCGCCGGATTGCTCGAGTGCGGCGCCGATCGGGATTAGAGAGCCAATCAGCACCACGACGGGCCACTCGATTGTCTCGTAGAGCTGTTTCAGCGGCACGATGCCGAGCAAGACGTAGAGGACACAGACCAACGCCAGTGCGATCGGCAGATAGAGAATACCGAAGCTCGAGGCGGCGATGGCCGCTGCGAACAAGCCCGCAGCGAGCAGTGCCATGCCGGTGTTCTTGACTTCAAGCCCACGCTCAGCAAGTGGGACCATGCCCATTTCCTCGATGAACGCGTTAGTGCGCTGTTTGGGTCCCAGCAGCAGCAACACATCACCGACCGCAACCGGTGTGCGGCGGACGCGAGTTTGGATCTTGCGCCCTTCGCGCTGAATTCCGATCAGCCAGATTCCATAGTTGTCGACCAGGCTAAGGCTGTGGCTGGTGCGCCCTTCAATGCGCGTGCCGGGGCGGACGACGGCTTCGACGAGATCAAGGTCGGCTCCCTTGATCTTCTCACGCTGATGGTCCTGGTCGACATAAGCTAGCTTATGTTCGGAGACAAAATCATCGAGTGTCTCGGCAGCGGCTTCGACGAGGAGGACGTCGCCCTCTTGCAGTTTGATCCACCCGGCGTGC
>JAUWFF010000226.1 GCA_030607105.1 Filomicrobium sp. | reverse complement strand
ATCCTGATGTTTCCCCTAGGTCCGGCCCGGGGGGTAGCGAAGCGGCAGGCGGGACAGCGTCAAAGCCGATGACTCCGCGACTCCATTGAATACTCGATCACCAATCGGCGCCCAGCCGGATAAGGCTGTTGGAGAGAGTTGCTGCTAGCCTCGCGGCGGTCTCGAACGCCTCCCCGCCGCTGATTGTCCCAGCGGGGAGCAGCGCGTGTTGGCTTGGCTAGCTCACCAACCTTGTCGAGACGTTGATCGCGAAAAGCTGATCGGACTTGCCTTTCGTTAAGAGGTCATCTGAGAGCTCGGGCAAGAATGCGCCGCATCATCGCCCGTCTCAAGGAGGCTAACGGCCATGCGCGAAGTTATGACAAAAACAATGGCCCGCAACATTTTCTATGGCGGCTCACTGTTTTTCATTCTGATTTTTGTGGGCCTGACCATACACAGTCATCTCTATATCACCAGCACATCGACAGCAGCCATGCCGCTTACCGATTCGGTCGCGCGTGGCAAACATGTGTGGGAGAGGTACGCATGCATCAACTGCCACACGCTGCACGGTGAGGGGGCCTACTACGCGCCCGAAGTCGGCAACGTCATGACCCGCTGGGAGGTTCTCGATGAACCCGAGGAGGCCTTCACCACGCTGAAAGCCTGGATGGAAGCCCAGCCAACAGGGGTCGAGGGCCGGCGCCAGATGCCCAACTTCAACCTGAGTGATGAGCAGATCCGCGACCTCGCGAACTTCCTGATCTGGACTGACAAGACTGACACCCAGGACTGGCCGCCAAACGATGCTGGTTGATCGAAACGCGCGGAGACCAATGCCATGAAATATCAAAGCCAACAAATCGCCTACGCTTACTTCCTGACGGCGATGGTCCTCTTTGTCGTTCAGGTCTTGGGCGGCCTGCTGGCAGGATGGATTTACATTTCACCCAACACGCTGTCGGAGACTCTGCCCTTCAACATCGTGCGGATGCTGCACACGAACTCACTGATCGTGTGGCTTCTCTTGGGCTTTTTCGGTGCGGCATACTTCATCATACCGGAGGAAGCCGAACGTGAAATCCATTCCGAACAGCTGGCCTACATCCAGCTAGCGATTCTCATCCTTGGCACGGCCGGGGTCGTCGTCACCTACGTTTTCGACTTGTTCAACGGCAACTTCTTCCTAGGCAAAGGAGGGCGAGAGTTTCTCGAACAGCCGCTATGGGTGAAGCTCGGCATCATCGTCGCGGCACTGATCTTCCTCTACAACATCTCAATGACGGTCCTGCAGGGGCGTAAGACAGCAATCACCAATGTGCTCCTGATAGGACTTTGGGGAATCGCGCTTCTGTTCTTGTTCGCGCTTTACAATCCGGACAACCTGAACCTCGACAAGATGTACTGGTGGTACGTCGTACACTTGTGGGTCGAGGGTGTCTGGGAATTGGTGATGGCGTCAATCCTCGCCTACCTGATGCTGAAGCTGACGGGCGTGGATCGCGAGATTGTCGAGAAGTGGCTTTATGTGATCGTCGCCACTGCGCTGTTTACCGGCATTCTTGGAACCGGGCACCACTACTACTGGATCGGAACGCCTGGTTACTGGCAGTGGATTGGCTCCATCTTCTCAAGCCTCGAAGTAATCCCGTTCTTCCTGATGATGGTGTTTAGCTTTGTCATGGTCTGGAAAGGGCGCCGGGATCATCCCAACAAGGCAGCGCTGTTGTGGTCGCTGGGAGCGACGACGCTCGCCTTTTTCGGCGCCGGCGTCTGGGGCTTCATGCACACGCTGCATGGCGTCAACTACTACACGCATGGTACTCAGATCACGGCGGCTCACGGACACCTGGCATTCTTTGGTGCCTACGTCTCCTTAAACCTCGCGATCTTCACCTATGCGTTCCCGATCCTGAAGAACCGCGATCCTTACAATCAGGTACTTAACATGGCGAGCTTCTGGCTGATGTCTAGCGGCATGGCGTTCATGACCTTCGTACTGACCTTCGCTGGCACGATCCAAACGCACTTGCAGCGCGTCATGGGTGAGTACTTCATGCCCGTCCAGGACCAACTTGCGTTGTTCTATTACATGCGGTTTGGGGCTGGAGTAGCTGTGGTTATTGGTGCCATCCTGTTCGTCTATGCCATACTGGTTCCGCGCGGTGAGATTATCGAAGCCGGCAAGGAATCCGAATTGACTCCGGCGGAGTAGGTCGATGCAGGCAGCACAGCATACGAAGGGGGCTGAGGCCCCCTTCTACCTCCCAAATGCGGATGAGCGCGAGATTTTTCTAGCCGCTCATAAGAACACAATGCCTCTGCTTTTGAAGGGGCCGACCGGGTGCGGGAAAACGCGTTTCGTGATGCACATGGCCGCGCAGCTCGGCCGGCCACTTTACACGGTGGCGTGCCATGACGACTTGTCGGCGGCTGATCTCATCGGCCGCTACCTCCTGAAGGGCGGCGAAACGGAGTGGGTCGACGGTCCACTGACGCGAGCCTTGCGAGAGGGAGCAATCTGTTATCTCGATGAAGTCGTCGAAGCCCGCAAGGACGTCACCGTCGTCCTGCACCCTTTGACCGATGACCGGCGCATTCTTCCGATCGAATGCACGGGGGAGGTCTTGGAGGCCGGGCCGGAGTTCATGCTGGTTGCCTCATACAATCCCGGCTACCAGAACATACTCAAGACGTTGAAGCCTTCGACGCGACAGCGGTTTCTTGCAATCGAGTTTGATTTCCCGCCGGCCGACCGGGAGATCGATATCGTGACGGCCGAAAGCGGTTTGGCTAAGGCGAAGGTTGCGCCACTCGTGCGCTTGGCCGGAAAACTCAGGGCCTTGAAGGGGCAGGATTTGGAAGAGGGTGTTTCCACCAGGCTGCTCGTCTATTGCGCAACATTGATCCATGCCGGCATGCCCATTGAACGCGCTGTGCAGACGGCGCTGATTGAACCATTGAGCGACGACGCGGACATCAAACGAGGACTCCTCGATCTCGTTGCCGCCGTCTACGGATAAACCCGCCATGGGCCAGTTCGAATTCGAGCTTTGGGAGCCCGAGGAAAGCGTCGGAAAGGTCTGGCACGCTTATGCCAGTCATCTCGATGCCACGCCGGCATTCGACGAGGCGGCGGTCACGCTCGATGAAATGCACGGCCGCCTTGCCGTCTTGTTTCGCGGTCTGGGTGGCAGACCCGACATCGAGATCAGGGCGGCAAGCCTGCAAGAATCTCCCCACCGTCTGTCGAAGCGCCGGGCGCTTGGGCAGGCCGCCGAACGGATCGCCAGACCAAGTTTTGACGGCGAGGCGCTGCGGCTGCCCGACAGAATCGATAGCCTTCCGCATCGCGACGCGAACTCGGCTCTTTATCTCTGGCTAGCGGCGTTGACGGCGTTCGCGGACCCGCCGCCGCCGGAGGAAGACGCATTGCACGCGGACATCCGGGCCCTGCAGTCTGCCCAGCGCATGATACGGGCCGCGCTCACTGAGTGTCCGGGTCTTAGACGGGTCTATGCAAATCTGACGGCCGCCACCCGCCAATTGAGGCGGCCGCGGTCGCTGCCGCGAACCGAAGCAGCGATCGAGGCGGCGATCCTTCACTTGCTCGGAGATGCGCCACCTAAGGATGTTCTCGCCGCCGCAATCGCGTCAGCCGTTCATGGGCAGGCCAGCGACTTGTCAGGTTTGCATGCACCGCGTGGCTACCGGCCGTATATGCCGGTGGCGTTGTGGCCCGACCTACGCCCCATGGCCGACCGGCTGCGGGTCACGAGGGAGGATGAGACAACCGAAGATGGCCAGGCGCAAAACGCGGAAGAAGAGCGGACCTTCAAGGCAACCCGCAAGAGTGCCGATCAGGCCACGCGCAAGGACAGTCTCATACTGCACAAGTTCGAGGCGATCTTCTCCTGGGCTGAATTCCTCAATCTCAACCGGCGGATCGAGGATAACGACGAAGATACCGCGAAGAAGGCCGCTGACGACCAGGAAGAAATCAGCCTGACACAGGTTCC
>JAUWFF010000043.1 GCA_030607105.1 Filomicrobium sp. | reverse complement strand
GTTGGCGAATCTGCGCCAGGGGAAAGGAAGTGCAAGCTACATTCTCACTGGGTATGCCCAGTCTCTGTGTGATGGGGGAGGCATATTGTTTCGGCCGTCGATGTATACATGAACATCGTTGCGATCTTGCATCACCCTTTTTACTCATTTGTTTCAGAGTGTTGGAGCAAATTAACTGGCCGCCCGTGCCGCGACACCGCCGCATTTGCCTGACAGCATCGACTCATCGATAACGACCATGTGACGGGGTATCGCAATTCGATTCGATTGTGTTAACCTCGTGTCAACGACGTCGGTACGAGAATGATTGGCGATCGTAAGGGGCACTACGTGATGAGTTTGGTCCAACTGGGAAATAGGGGCCTATCGGGCTTGCGTGCGGTCGCGCTCGCTGTCGCTTCAGCAGTGCTGCTGGCGGCATGTGCTGGCGCGCCACAACTTTCTCCTGCAGAACAGCCATTGTCCAAAGAAGCGATGATGCTTCTTGGCCGCAAGGGCATGGACACCGGCGCTCCAATCTTCATCCGTATCTTTAAAGAAGAATCCGAACTCGAAGTTTGGAAGGCGCGGGACGACGGCCGCTTCTATCACTACAAGACCTATCCGATATGTAACTGGTCCGGCGACCTCGGCCCCAAGCAGAAGCAAGGCGACAAGCAGGCGCCCGAAGGCTTCTATTCGGTGTCCAAGCGTCAGATGAATCCGAATTCTAGCTTCCACGTCGCCTTCAACCTTGGCTACCCGAACGCCTACGACAAAGCCCACAGCCGGACTGGCAACTTCTTGATGGTGCACGGTAAATGCCGCTCTGCCGGCTGCTACGCCATGACCGATGCCCTGATGGAGGAAATCTATGCCCTTGCCAGGGAAGCTTTCCGCGGCGGACAGGAGCGCTTTGAGGTCCATGCCTTCCCATTCCGCATGACCGATGCCAACCTGAAGCGGCACAGCAAGCACAAATGGTATCGCTTCTGGCGCACGTTGAAGGGCGGCTACGACCATTTCGAAGCCCACCGCATTCCACCCAATGTGGCGGTTTGCGAACGCCGTTACATTGTCAACGTTGCATGGCCTACCACCCAGGGTATCAATCCGCAGGGCCGCTGCCCGTACTTCCGGCGTCCCCGGCTCGAACCATTCGTCCCCCAGCCTTTTGAAGAGCAGATCGCCTTCAAAAAGATCAAGGCAGCAGGCCCTAAAATGCGGACAGTTGCACGCAATGGCGACCCGATGCTCGTCCCTTACGGCCTCGGCATGGCGCCGAGCAAAACCAACCAGTCCACAGCGTCCACGGGACCGCTAAGCGCACTGGGTTTCTGAGTTAACCGCAAGAACAAAGCCGCCGCCCGCAATCGCGTTCCGCCCCAAACCTGACGACTTCTCGGGTTCCACTGGCCGTCCTTGAAAGAGCTTCGGAGCGCGGGAGGCAAAATGGCAGAGCGGGACTGGAAATCCTCCGGCGGCGGCTTCTTTAAGACTCTCTACCTTTTGATAGCCGCACTCATCCTGGTTGGTGGCGCCGCCGTCCTAGAATCGCGTCTCGACAGCCTCCTTGGAAAGCGCATCGGCGGCTTCTTTTCAGATAATGACGCACGCACGCTCGCCTTCCAGCGTACTTGGCGGCTAGCCTACTGGAGCATGGCTTGGCCACTGCCGGGGACCCCGCCGGGAGATCTCGATTCACGACTTGAGAAAGCTGGCGTAAAGCGCGGCGCGCCGGTATTCATCCGCATCTTCAAGCGCGAGTTTTTGCTTGAGGTCTGGCTCAAGGGCGAAGACAACTTTAAGCTCTTCGCCAGCTATCCGATTTGCCGTTTTTCCGGCCGGTTAGGCCCCAAACTCAAACAGGGCGACCGCCAGTCTCCCGAAGGAATCTACACGGTGAATTCGAGGCAGCTCAATCCGGCCAGCCGCTGGCACCGCTCCTTTAACCTCGGCTTCCCAAACATCTTTGACCGCAGCCACGGCCGCACCGGCAGCTACCTCATGGTACACGGCGGCTGCTCCTCCATCGGCTGCTATGCAATGACCAACGACGGAGTCGACGAGATCTGGCGGATCATCACGGCATCCTTGAACAGCGGCCAGAAGCGCTTCCAGGTCCAGGCTTTTCCCTTCCGCATGACCGAAGCCAATCTACAGGAAAAAGCCGGTCACAGGTGGCAACCGTTCTGGGGACAGCTGAAGGCTGCATACGACCTGTTCGAGGAAACGCGGATCCCGCCGCACGTGGATGTCTGCGGCGGTATCTATGTCGCTTCACCAGGGGCGGTTGGCAGCACTGGAACACGCCGCCTCTCACGCAGTTGCGCGAACAAAGATTCCGTTGCAACAAACTAGCGCTTTGAACAAATCTGAAATGCCGCGACAGCATGCAAAGAGTTGTATCTGCTGCATTTTGGAGCGATCTTAAAATCTGTGCGATCACGCCCCTTTAATCATAATTGCTGCCACTTTGCTTTCGCTGGCGGCCTGATCTGCTAGTGTATGCACGTTTGGCGAGATTACAGCCGCAAGGCGCGCCACACATCAGCAGCACCCATCCGTTCTCGCACAAGGCGGTTGCGTCACGACGGTCCTTATCGGCCAAGCGGGTTCAGAGTATTGCATATCAAGGCCAAAGCGCATGCTGCCCTGAAGCGTATGATACCAAGACGCGCCGCAATTCCGCCCCGTCGCGCGGTCGCCGCGCTCGTCCTTGTCCTTTTCTCGGCGTGCCATCTGCCAGTCTCGGCAGGCGCGGTCACCATCGAACTGAAAGACGCCGCACCCGACCGCATCGAACGTCAGCGGCAGGTGGCGCGCGGCGTCCCGCTGGCGGGCACACCCGAGATTACCGCCCTAAAGGCCCGCCTCTCCAAGTTTAAACTGGAAAGCGGCACGCCGGTAATGCTGCGCATCTTCAAGGAAGAATCGCAGCTCGAACTCTGGATGATGAAGGGCCCTCGCTACGTCAAGTTCGCCACCTACCCGATCTGTCATTGGTCCGGCTCGCTAGGACCCAAGCTTGCTGAAGGCGACAAACAGAGTCCTGAGGGCTTTTACACCATTTCGAGGCGGCAACTGCATTACTCCGGACGCTGGCCGCGCTCGCTCAACATCGGTTTCCCTAACGCCTTCGACCGCTCCCTCCTGCGAACCGGTTCCTACATCTTGATCCACGGCGGCTGCACCTCGGTTGGCTGCTACGCCATGACGAACCCTGTCATCTCGGAGGTTTTCGGTCTTGTCAGGGCAGCATTGCAAGCGGGCCAGGACCACATCCCCGTGCATGTCTTCCCATTCCGAATGACGGACGAAAATCTCGACAAGCACGAGCAGTCGGAGTGGATTGCCTTTTGGAGAAATCTCAGAGCAGGATACGACTCTTTTGAACGCACCAGAAGACCACCCCGGATAAGCGTTTGTAGGGGCAGCTATCAAATAATCGACGCCGGCCCCGGGGAGGTGGGGCGTTCAACGCGCCCTTTAAACGTGTGCGGGGAAACCGCGCAAATTTTAGAAGCCGAACAGCTATTACAGAAAATTGTGAGCCGCCCCTCCCGTTGGCAAACTCTTTCCGACGCCGAAAAGAAGCTGTTGGCACGGCTGACAACGCCGCCCAACAAGTTCCTTCGCCTCCGCAAGGAAGCAAGAGCGCGAGCCTCTAGTCACGTCACAGTCGGCAAGAAGGGGCGTGGCGCCCGCCGCAGGACGCGCGGTACCTCCACTTGTGATCTCCGGCGCGTCAGCTGCCGGCGGTTCCTCGCCCTAAAAAGAAAGCGAATCATCAAACAGCACGCCAAGAAACGGCGCAGCGGGAACCGCCGCCGGCGCGCCTCAAAACGCCGCTAGGGCTCTTCGAATTCTGAAGACGCTTTTGGCCCGCGCGAGAACAGTTAGATCGGCCCCTGCACAAATGTGCGCTCCGCCCAGGCCCGCGACTTTTCATTGCGATCCGTAACGTAGCGATCACCAATCGCCAGCACGTCCATGCCCGTTCTCAGATAGCACGAAACGGCCTCACTGGGCCGCGAGACGATAGGCTCCTGCCGGTTGAAGCTCGTATTCAACAACACCGGAACTCCCGTCAGCCGGCCAAACGCGGCGATAAGATCATAATAGCGCCGGTTCGTCGCGCGGGACACCGTTTGGATGCGCCCGGTTCCGTCAACATGGACAGCCGCCGGAAGCCTGACCTGCTTGTCCATTCGGACTGTGGGAGCAAGCGTCATGAACGGGTCGGGCTGTGCGATATCGAAGAACTCGGCCGCATGCTCCTCTAGAACGGCGGGTGCAAAGGGCCGAAACGCCTCCCGATGCTTGATCTTCGCGTTGAGAATGTCGCGCATTTCTGGATTGCGCGGATCGGCGAGGATCGAACGATTGCCAAGAGCCCGCGGCCCCATCTCGAAGCGCCCTTGAAACCAGCCGACTATCCTTCCATCAGCCAGATCCCGCGAGACCCGCTCAATCAGCTCCCTCTCCTCGAGGATTTCCGAAGTCAAACCCGCCTCATTCAGCGCCTCAGCGATCTGCTCATCGTAGTACTCGAGACCATAGTAGGCGTGCGTCAGCTCGAAACCTCGCGGTTCTCCCAGCGTCTGATGCCAATACCAAAGCGCACTACCGAGTGGGGCTCCGGTATCGGAGGCACACGGCGGCACCCAGACCCGCCTCACGTCCGTTTTTTCCAGAATCTTCGCGTTCACAACGCAATTCAAAGCCACGCCACCTGCCAATACCAGGTTGTCGCAAGGTTGCTGAGCCATCATCGCCCGCACGATGTGCAAGACGACATCCTCGGTAACCGATTGCAGCGCGTAGGCGATGGCAAGATGCCGATCTTGCAACAAGCTTCCCGGCTTACGCGGGGGGCCAAAAACGTCGTAGAACTTCGCCGTAAGCGGCTTCAGCTCGCCGTACTTACCGTAGTTGAAATAGGACATGTCCACCACATAGCGGCCATCGTCCAAGAGCCGGACCACATCTCGAAAGCGATGCACATAGCTGTCATCGCCGCAAGCCGCCAACGCCATCACTTTGCCTTCGTCCGAAAACCCTTTGAAGCCCAGATATTTTGTGATGAACGTGTAAATCAGACCCAGCGAGTCTAGAATGCCCTCGGACCAGAGCCGTTCAAGGTGTTTGTCATGCCCCGAATAGATGCTTGTTGACGCATCATCTCCGAACCCATCCATAACGAGGACGTTGGCCTCGTCGAACGGCGAGACGAAAAAGGCCGCGGCATGCGCATCATGGTGCCCGACCGGCACAATCTCCGGCAACTCGAATTGACCACCGATGATACGTTGCAGTCTTCGGGACAACACCGCATTGAGTCGGACGATCTCATTGCGCTGTGGCGAGTGGGAGTTTTCACGCAACAAGTTCAGGCTGTAGGGCAGGCCGGACAACAAAACGCGCCCGAAGTGCGCACGCAGCTTGTTTTGGTCCCAAGGCGTGGTAATCACATCGATATCACGAAGCCCGGCCGCGCGAAGCCCGAATGTCTCGATAACACAATGCCGGGGAAAGGCTTTCGTCCGCTTCTCGCGATTAAGCCTTTCTTCTTCGAGGACCAGCGTAGGTTTGCCATCCTCGAGAATTGCCAGTCCACTATCATGCGTCGCTGAAACAAGCCCAAGTATACGCAAACGCCGGTGTACCTCCCGTCTGGCTCCAAGCGCCTATATCCGGCTGCTCGTCACGATGCCCCAAAAGCCAGGTATTCTAGAGCAGGTAAAAATCAAACCTCAGCCTAAACTTCAACCATGGCTGCCGTGGCAATGCTTGTACTTCTTCCCCGAACCGCAAGGGCACGCCGCATTGCGTGACACCTTACCCCAGGTAGCCGGATCGTTTGGATCAACCTGTGCGGCCCGCTTTCGGGTTTGCAAAGGAGTTCGGCGCAGTTCCCGGCCATCGTCATAACGCGTTTCACCGTCAACCGAGGCATCCGCAAACTCAAACTCATCAAGTCCGGTGGTTGCATCGATATGATGGGCCTCCATTGGCGGCAACTCAGCCGGCTGGAGGAATTCTTCTTCCTCCTCGGGTGCCAACTCGATATGCATCAGCTGTCCGGTCACCATCTCTCTCAGCCGAGCCAGTAGCGTTTCAAACAAAACGAACGCTTCAGTCTTGTACTCGTTGAGCGGGTCGCGCTGACCATAGGCGCGGAACCCAATCACTTGGCGCAGATGCTCTAGCATCACCAGGTGCTCACGCCATAGGTGATCAAGCGTCTGCAGCAGGACCATCTTTTCAATCTGGCGGAACAGCTCCGGCCCAATTTCAACGGCCTTCTTCGCTGCCCTCTCATCGACCGCCTTGATCAAGCGCTCTTCGATCTCTTCGTCTGCGATACCCTCTTCTTCGGCCCATTCCGCGACCGGCACTTCGAGCCCGAAGACCTGTTGAATGGCTTCCGCCAACCCGACCGTATCCCATTGCTCCGCATAGGCTTTTTCGGGGATGTGCTTGCTGATCAACTCGGTAATGACCTGATGGCGCAAATCCTCGACGGTCTCGGAGACGTCTTCACTGCCCATGATCTCAAGGCGTTGTTCGAAGATTACCTTACGTTGGTCGTTCATCACGTCGTCGTACTTGAGGACGTACTTACGCGCATCGTAATTGCGTGCTTCAACCTTCTTCTGAGCCATCTCCAACGACTTGTTCATCCAGCGGTGCGTAATCGCCTCGCCTTCCTGCATACCAAGCTTCTTGAGGATGCCTTCCATCTTATCGGAGCCGAAGATGCGCATTAGGTCATCATCGAGCGCCAGATAGAATTTCGAACGGCCCGGATCACCCTGACGGCCCGAGCGACCGCGCAACTGGTTATCGATCCGCCGGCTTTCGTGCCGCTCCGTCGCGACCACATAAAGCCCCCCGGCCTCTAACGCCTGCCGCTTTTTCGCGGAGACATCGGCCTCAATATCTGCTTTTTTCTTGGCGATCGCCGCGTCCGTTACCTCACGGCCGGCCCGCTCTTCTTCCTCAATCCAGTCGCGCAAAAGGAATTCCGCATTGCCGCCGAGCTGAATGTCGGTGCCGCGGCCAGCCATGTTGGTTGCGATAGTCACAGCGCTAGGCACCCCGGCCTGGGCAATAATATGGGCTTCCTGCTCGTGATATCGCGCGTTCAAGACCTGGTGAGGAATGAGCGTTTCGCCCGTCTTGGCTTTACCCGCGAGATCGGCAAGGTGCTGCCCAACGTCTTCAAGATGGGCCCGGTACTCAGCCTCTTTCTCGGACTTGAACGTTTCCGCCTGCGCCAGAAGCTTCTTACCCAGCTCTTGAACGTACTTCTTGTCTTTCAAGAGATCCGACAGGTACTCGGATTTTTCGATGGATGCCGTGCCCACCAGAACCGGCTGACCGCGGCGTACAGCGTCCGAAAGCTCCATGATGATCGCCCGGTATTTCTCGTCCTGGCTCCGGTAGACCTCATCGTCTTCGTCGGCGCGCGCGATCGGCACGTTGGTCGGAATCTCGATAACATCAAGACCGTAGATGTCCATGAACTCCGCCGCTTCGGTCGCCGCCGTCCCAGTCATGCCGGCGAGTTTGTCATAGAGCCGGAAATAGTTCTGGAACGTGATGGAGGCGAGCGTCTGGTTCTCGGGCTGTATATCCGCGCCTTCCTTGGCTTCCAGCGC
>JAUWFF010000007.1 GCA_030607105.1 Filomicrobium sp. | reverse complement strand
CGGTGACAGCGACACGGTGATTCCCTTCGAGCATGCGAAGCGGCTTTACAATTTGGCTCCGGCGCCAAAGAAGCTCCTCAAAATGCCGGGCAGTGATCATAATACCCTGGTTCGGGACGGCCTATACCCCCATATCTGGCGATTCCTGGCCAATCCGCGGGGGTAATGCTCGCGTTTAGACTACGCAGCGCCATGCGTCATCGTGCGGTTTCGAAGACCTATTCCACAGATGGTCTTCAGAAGTCAGCTCGTTCGTGTATCATCGGCGATTGGTTCTTACCGTGCACAAAGGAGTTTTCCTTGGTTCGCGCAACACTGGCTTTTTTCTTCACGCTTCTCCTCATGGCGCCAGCGCCAAGTTCTACGGAGGCGGCTGGCGCTGGTTTTCGCGTTGCCGGGATGCCGATGAACTGCACCGATTTTCGGGGCCGGACCGTTTTGGCCTTAAAGGTCTCGAATCTCGGGGACGTCGGGCGTGCCTGGGTGGTTAATACGGTGCCCTATATTCTGCTCGATCCGGAGCTGATGAGGAGGCTGCCAAAGCCCTTGCAGATATTCTTTTATGTTCACGAATGTGCCCACCACAAGCTGGGCCATTGGTACAATCCGACCGGCAAAAGCGAAAAGGAGGCCGATTGCTGGGCCATCGAGTACGGCCGGGATCGTGGGATTCTCCAACGGCAGATGGTGGTCGATTTTGAACCGTGGTTAGCTAAGAGCCGCGGCTCGGCCTTCGGTCACCTTCCGGGTCGTGAGCGAGTTCAACACTTGTTGGCCTGTTTTGATGGCCCAGTGGAGACGGCGCAGCAGTGACGCATCTGCAACGCTGGCTGACTCGCAGTCGGCCGCATTCGCCAAAGGCAAGCCCCGCTCTTGATTCGCATAGTTCGATGTTCCACGCTTTTCGTGGATTAAGTTTCTCGCGAGAGGGTCTCTTCTGGCAGAATCCAGTAAGCGTATCGGGGGCACGGATTTCATGTTGATTACTGGCATTTTGATTGCGCTAGCCTGCTTCGTTGCTGTTGTCGTTGCGGGGGCGCCTATGGTTGAGCGCGGGCTTATGTACGCGCCAGACCCGACCTACATGAAGCCGGAGCGGGCTGATCTTATGGGCTTTCGCGAGGAAATCCTTAAGACTGCGGATGGTGAGGAAGTGATCGCTTGGTATTCGCCAGCGCAGCGCGGGCAGCCGACGGTGCTATATATTCACGGCAACGCGGGGACGCTGGCGGATCGAGCCGAACGGATATCCAACTACCAGGCTTTCGGTCGCGGTGTGTTCATCATGAGCTATCGTGGCTACTCGGGGTCCACTGGGCGCCCTTCCGAGCGGGATAACGTCTCCGACGCAGTGCTTGCTTATGACACGCTGAGAAGCTGGGGTGTCGCGCCTGAGGACATCATCGTTTACGGGGAGTCGATTGGATCGGGGATAGCGGTGCAGGTGGCGGCCAAGCGACCTGTTTCGGGTGTTATCCTTGATGCGCCGTACACCTCGATCGTGGACGTCGCGGAACTTCATTATCCGTACCTGCCAGGGCGGCTGATGATGCACGACCGCTACGAGACATTGCGCCATTTGAAAAAAGTCGAGGCGCCGGTGTTGGTGGTTCACGGTGAACTTGACCGCGTAATCCCCGTTGAAATGGGGCGCAAGGTGGCGGCGAGCGCGCCTGGGCCATCGGAAATCGTCACATTTCCAGAGGCCGGGCATACCGACCACTTCATCTATGGCTCTTATGACGCCATCAACGAGTGGATTGATCAGTCGCGCCGCCAGAGCAAGCCAATGGCGGAAGCCGGCTAATCCTGAACCCCTCCAAGGCCGATTGAAAACGCAGAAAAGCCGGCACCGCCAAGTGCGCCGGCTTTATTTCATGCGGAGCAAAGCTTTACCGCGGCCGTTTTCTTACCGGCTGCGGGCCTTGCCTTTCGAGGGCAGAAGACCCTCGCGCTGCGCACGCTTACGCGCCAGCTTGCGGGCTCGGCGGATGGCTTCGGCCTTTTCACGCGCACGCTTTTCCGAGGGTTTTTCATAGTAATTCCGGAGCTTCATCTCACGGAAGATACCCTCGCGCTGCATCTTCTTCTTCAGCGCCTTAAGGGCTTGATCGACATTGTTATCGCGAACGAGAACCTGCACGCGTTTCCCTATCCTTTCGTTGAGCAGTCGCAGACGGCTATTTCGGTATGCCTCGCTGGCCAGGCCTATGGCCCGTTCCACAGCAGATGAACTTGTACGGATCGCAGAAGGGGTAACACGTCTTTGACCCGCTTGTCCACTTGGTTCAAGACGACCCTTTAACTTTGGGTCTTTGGGGAAATACGTGTGAAATGCCCCATTTTCCTGCCCGGGCGGGCGTCTCGCTTGCCATAAACGTGCAAGCAAGCGCTGGACTCGGCAGCCAGCGACTGCCAGGCGTTGATGTCGGAGCCTATGAGATTGCTCATCACAGCATCGACCTGGCGGTCGGTTGACGCGATCGGCCAGCCCGAAACCGCACGAATATGGTTCTCAAACTGGCTCACGGCGCAGGCATCAAGCGTCCAATGACCGGAATTGTGGACCCTCGGGGCTATTTCGTTAACGACGAGTGGTGTGTTGGCGTCGGCGCCGACAAAGAACAATTCGACCGCAAGGACGCCGACGTATTCAAGCGCGACGGCAACGCGTTCGGCGAATTCGACAGCCTGCTTGGTGATTGCGGCGGGTAATGGACCGGGCACGGTCGAAGTGGCGAGGATGCCATCAACATGCGTATTGAGCGGGATGTCATAGCTTGCCGTGTGCCCATCGAGGCCACGGACCAGAATAACGGAGACTTCGTACTCGAAGGTGACGAAGCCCTCAACGATGGCTGGTGCGCGGCCAATTTCGTCAAGCGCGGTGGCTGCGCGGGCTGGCGTCTTGATGCGGACCTGCCCCTTGCCGTCATAACCAAGGCGGCGGGTCTTCAAGAGCACCGGCGTTCCGATTTCCTGCAACGCGCGCGTAAGATCGGCATCGCTATCAATTGCGGCGAAGGGAGCAACGGGCAGACCTAGGCTCGCGACGAACTGCTTTTCAACGAGCCTGTCTTGCGCAACTTCAAGGGCGCGGGCACCTGGGCGGACGGGATTTACGGCGGCGGCTGCAGCGACGGCGCTGAGCGGGACGTTTTCAAATTCGTAAGTGACGACGTCAACTTCGCGGGCCCACGCTGCGACGGCGTCGGTGTCCTCATAGGACCCTACAGTGTGGCGGCTGGCGACATCGAACGCGGGGCCGGTGGCGTCGGAGTAGATATGGACCTGTTGGCCCAACCGTGCGGCCGCGATCGCCAGCATGCGACCAAGCTGGCCGCCTCCCAGAATTCCGATAACAGAGCCGGGGGGGAGCGCGCTCATATCCTTCAGGTTTCGCTGTCGTCAGTGGGGAATTCCGCCACGGCTTCAGTCTGTCGTTGGCGCCAGCCGGCGATCCGCTGGGCCAGGCTGGTATCCTCAAGAGCCAGAATCTGTGTCGCCAGGAGTGCTGCATTAGCAGCGCCGGGTTCACCGATCGCCAGGGTCCCAACCGGTACGCCGCAAGGCATCTGTACGATGGAATAAAGGCTGTCAAGACCGCGCATCGATTTCGATTTGATCGGCACGCCGAGGACCGGAAGAAGCGTCATCGATGCGGTCATGCCCGGAAGATGAGCGGCGCCGCCGGCGCCGGCAATAATCACCTTCAGTCCTCGCGGCTGAGCTTGTTTGGCGTAATCAAAGAGCCGATCGGGCGTGCGGTGGGCGGAAACGATGCGGGCCTCGTAGGGGACCTGCACCTCATCAAGAAGGGCTGCCGCACGCTTCATGATGGGCCAGTCGGACTGGCTTCCCATGATGATCCCGACAAGGGCTTCGGTTGGACCATTTCTGGCGGCGCTGTCGCTCATTCACGCTCCGAATAGCGTTATCGTAAAGACGTGAACCGGAAAGAGCTTTTAACCTGTGCTGGAGTACAGCGAATCTCTTAAAGGCTCGGGAAAACGGGCCTTCTAAACGACGCGAGGTGAGTACGCAAGCGTGAAGTTCCTTGCGTTGCAGAAATATTAGAGCGTTGGTTTGCGCTCGAGGGCGCAGACTAGCATTGCCGAGCGCAAGCGTGATGCATAGTGTTGAACTCGGGCGCTGCCGATGAACCATTAGCGCCGACCACGAGGTCGGCGAATGGAGCCGCGTCATGCTCGTCTCAGATATTCTGAAGGAGAAGGGCCACACAATTCGTACTGTGCCGCCCACCCTCACAATCGGGGAACTCTCCCATCGGCTTCGCAGTGAAAAAGTCGGTGCCATGATCGTATCAATCGATGGGCGCAGCCTCGACGGCATTATAAGTGAGCGCGATATCGTTCACGGCTTGGCCGATCACGGTGGACGTCTCGACTCGATCCCAGTGGCTGAGCTTTGCACCGGTGCCGTCCATACCTGCCGACCCGACGATTCGGTTGGCAAGGTCGCACGATTGATGACCGTCAAGCGCGTGCGCCATGTGCCCGTCGTAAAGGACGACAAGCTCATCGGGATTGTCAGCATCGGTGACGTCTTGAAGCACCGTCTCGTTGAGGTCCAGTTGGAAGCAAACGTGCTGCGCGATGTAGCAATCGCCGTCAGATAAGACGGTTGTCACAGAAGCGTTCTGACCGTTGCTAGAGTGTCGGCTTCGTTCGCGGGTTTGTCCCAGCGGATGCGCGCGATGCGCGGGAACCGCATAGCGACACCGGATTTGTGGCGGCTTGAAAGCTGGACGGCGTCAAAGGCGACTTCGAGGACCAGCTTTGGTTCGACGGCGCGTACCGGTCCAAAGCGATCAGTTGTATTGTTGCGGACAAAGCGATCCAGTTTCAGGAGTTCTTCGTCGGTGAATCCGGAATAGGCTTTGCCGACGGGAACGAGTTGAGCTTCGCTAATCTCCACCGCAGTGGAGCTGTTATCGATCCAGACGCCGAACGTATAATCGGAGTAGTATGACGAGCGCTTGCCGGATCCACGCTGGGCGTACATCAAAACGCAGTCCAGTGTCAGCGGTGCGCGTTTCCATTTCCACCAATGTCCCTTTGGCCGGCCTGCAATGTAAGGGCTAGACTTTCGCTTGAGCATCAGGCCCTCGATGCCGCCGGCGCGAGTGCCCGACCAAATCTGGGATAGTGCATCGAAGTCGGCGAAGGTGACTTGCTCGGAAATATCGGTCAGCGGCGGGGGTGTTTTCGCATGCCAAGCCTCAAGGCGTTTTCGGCGTTCCTGGAAGGGGAATTCGCGCAGGTCCTCGCCACCTTCAAACAGCAGATCATAGAGTCGGATGTGGGCGGGGAAATCCCGCAGCTGGCGGCTCGATACGGTTTTCCGGTTGAGACGCTGCTGTAAGTCGTTAAAGGGGGCGATTTGTCCGTCGCGGACGATCAACAGCTCGCCGTCAAGCACGCAATGGCGTCCGATGAAGGCTGATGCGATCTCCGGGAAGGCTCGCGAGATGTCATCCCCAGTCCTTGAGAATAGGCGCATGTCCCCCGCGATCGCGGCAATCTGGACGCGGATGCCGTCCCACTTCCACTCGGCTGCGAGGTCGCTTGGATCGAGCTGCAACCAATCGCTGTCCTCGATTGGGTGGGCGAGCATCATCGGACGGAAGACGGGCCGCCCGCCCGGATCAGGTCGCGCGCCGGTGCCGTTGAGCCAGGCAAAAAGATCCAGATAGGGCGGATCGACGGAATGCCAGACTTCTTCGATTTGACCGATATCCTGGTTGAAGGCCTGGGCCAGTGCGGTTTTCGCCAATCTGGCGGACACGCCAACGCGGGGGGCGCCGCCTAGAAGTTTTAGGAGTGCGAAGCGACCTGAAATATCAAGCCGATCGAGTGTGTTCGAGAGAAGCTGTGGGATGTGGTCCTTGGCAGCTGTTTCGAAGCCCGCCACTACCGCGGAGAGTGTTGGCTGCTCAGCAGCCTTGTTGGCTTGCTCAGGCCATAGCAGTGAGACGGTCTCGGCGGTGTCGCCGACATAATCACGAGACAGGCGATAGAGTTCGGGATCCACCGTGGAGGACAAGAGTTCCGGAAGGATGCGCCGTAAAGGAAGCGAAAATGGTAACCCGTCGGTCAGCGCTGCGAGCGTCCAGCCGCGGTCGGGGTCCAGCGTGCTGACGAAGTAATCCGCCAATAGAGCCAGCTTGCGGTTGCGGCTCTGCGTGAAGGCCAAATTGTCCAGAAGGCTGGCGAAGCGCTGCATTGGTGTCTAATCGCCCTCGTCGTCGAAGCCCACGAGGGCGAGGGCGCGGGCGGAGATGCCCATCAGTCCCAACTGGTGGACGAGCGCGTCCTCGCGTCCGTGAGTAACCCATACCTCTTCGGCGCCGGTCTCTTCGATCGTTGTGATCAGCTCCGGCCAATCGGCATGGTCCGAGACGATCAAGGGCAGTTCCACACCACGTTGGCGGGCGCGGCCGCGTATGCGCATCCAGCCACTGGAGAATGCCGTCGCTGGGTCGGGGAAGCGGCGCGACCAACGGTCGGCAATTGCGGACGGCGGACACATCACAAGCTCACCAGCGTAGTCCTGGCGGCGGTCGGTGCCGCCCGTTTCGATAGTGCGCAGTGAGCCCATGTCGAAGCCGCTGTGCTGATAGAACTCCGTCAGCTGCACCAGAGCGCCGTGCAGATGGATTGTCTGGTCGAAGCCCGACCGGCGCAGTAGAGCGATCATGCGCTGGCATTTGCCGAGGCCGTAGACACCGAGCAAGTGGGTGCGATCGGGCTGCTGTCGGATTGCTTTGATTAGACGACAGGCTTCCTTGTCGGCGGGTTCGTGGCGGAAGACTGGAAGGGCGAAAGTTGCCTCAGTGACGAAGACGTCGCATGGGACGAGTTCAAAGGGTTCGCAGGTGGGATCGGCGGCGCGCTTGTAGTCTCCGGAGATGACAACGCGCGTGCCGGCATGCTCGACAATGATCTGCGCCGAACCGAGTATATGCCCGGCGGGAACGAAGCCGATGCTCAGGCCGTTTAATGAGACGGTTTCACCATAGTGGATGGGCTGGAACGCGCCCGCGCAGTTCTCGCCGTAGCGTATCTTCATGACGGCGATCGTCTCGGGGGTAGCGAGAACGGCGCCATGTCCGCGGCGCGCATGATCGGCATGCCCGTGAGTGATGACCGCCTTATCCACAGGTTTGCTAGGGTCGATATAAAATCCGCCGGCTTCGCAGAAAAGTCCTTCGGGACGCGGATAGAGCCAGCGTCCGGCAGGGTGCGGTTTGGCGAAAGGCGGCGATCTGGAAGACGTCTGCATGTTGCTAGGCAAACGTTGCACGCGGTGTTGCGGATTAGTCACTCTCTGTACAAAGACCGCTCAGGCAATAATGTCCGGGGTCAGCTGATCTTCCACGGCGTGGATGCGGTCCTTGAGTGCGAGTTTTTCTTTTTTGAGCCGCTTGATCGTGAGTTGGTCAGCGGCGCCAGATAGTTCAAGCCCTGCGATTTCTTCATCAAGCGAACGATGACGCTGTTGCAGCGACACCAGCTCATCGCGCAATTTCTGCTCTTGTTCGCGGTCCATTTGTTCTTCGTAAAGCTCTCATCCCATGCGCGTGCAACTATCGGCCTGTTCGCCCATTTCCGCAAGTCAGGATTGAAAAAGGCGTAGTCTGAGCAAGCGGTGAGTCATTGGGTCGCAGACGCTCAGATGGTCCGTGACATGCCGTATCGTGAGGAGCTTGTTAGGGTAATGTCAAAATGTGAGGCCGTGGCCAATGGACAATCTGAAAATGATCTGTCACTTTTTATGTGTCATGAAACCGCGAATGGAGGAGCAATGATGTCGCTTGAAGGTCATCTTGCAGAACTCACAGAGAAACACCGCCTTCTTGACGAGCAAATTATTGAAGAGGCAGCCAGGCCTGGTTCCGACGATGTCGTCCTCCGACGAATGAAACAGGAAAAACTAAAACTCAAAGAAGAGATTGAGCGTATCAAACACGAGACGCGTCACTAGTCACACCCACCTTGACCGCAGTGGCCGTTCGGCCTGTTAGCCAGGCTGCGGGTTCTAGATTGAGTATATATTGACGGATGCGCAAGCCCGCTTGCGCGTTCGCTAGTCTGTATTCTACTCACTATGATGGGTTAATTGACGCTGGCTGAGCGATGGGGCGCGGGTGCAGGCACTGGCATGTCGTCTGGCCAGCTATGGTTTCGAGGCGAGAAGCGCTCGGCATATCTGTCGAGCCGCTCGCGGCTCCGGGCGAGCATGGTTTCATCAAACTCGCCGCGCTCATAAGCCTTCAGCATCGCGTAGAGCACGTGGTAAACTAGATCGCCGTCGGCCGTCAGCAATATGATGTCGACACCGGCTCGAAGCGCATCCACCGAGGCCTTGCCGATGCCGCCCGGGCGGCGATTGCTGGCCCCCATATCGAGATCGTCGGTTATGATTAAGCCGTCGTAGCCCCATTCTTCACGTAGAAGCTTCGAGATTACCGCATCGGATGCCGATGCCGGATTGTCCTTGTCGAGAGCTTCTAACTTGGCGTGCCCGATCATCATGGCGGCGGGCGTTGTTGCGGTGAGGCTCCAGAAGGGGATCCAGTCGGCAGCTTCGAGCTCTTCGCGTGATTTGGCGAGGGAGGCTTGCCGGATGTGCGTGTCCGCCTTCACTCCGTGGAGACCTGGGAAGTGTTTCAGAGTGCACAAGACCCGCCAGCTGGCCAATGCGTTGCAGTAGGTCTCCGCGGCCTCGATTATTAGGTCTGGATCATCCGAGATTGCACGGCGGATCAGGAGGGTTTTTCGGTCGCGACGCAGGCGTTTCTTGGGCTTGAGATCGACAACGGGGACAAAGTTCAAATTGATGCCGAGTTCGGACAGGCCGACGGCTTGCGTCTCGGAAAACTTGCGAGTGATTTCTTCCCGCTCCTCGGCCGTCTTGGCCCTGCGCAACATGCGGCCAAGCGATTTCTGGCGCCGCAACGGTGGCGACAGATGCGCCACAAGGCCGCCCTCCTGGTCGGTGGCGATCCACAATGGCCGAAGGGAGTTGTCAGTGGCAAGCTCGCGGAAGCGCTCAAGCTCTTGGGCAAGCCTATTGCGCGAGCGCCTGCGGGCGTTGCGTCGCGTGATGAAGACCCCGCCGATGGCGCCGCGCTTCAACAAAGGTGTCAGCTGTCTGCTTTGGTGATAGCCAATGATAACGTGGCCGCCGAATTTGCGCACGAGGTCAGGAGGAGCCGCGAGGACCGCGCGCTTCTTTTCGGCCAGCGTGACCTTTTTTGCCGAACCCACTGCTTGAGCTGGCGCGACAGTCAACGTTGTCACCACGACACAAGCGAGGATTGCGAAGGCGCTGCGAAGGAACCAGTGGTCTGGGTGAATGCGGCGAAGACGTGGAGTTAGGCATTTCAAGCCAGATAACCTCAGCTTGGTTAGTGATGAGCGCAGCTTCTTCGCGGGCCCAAATACCTGCAAGCTAGCACGAGCGGGCCGGGAAGGTCAGCATTGCAGGACGCTTAAAGTGTATCAGAGCCGCTAAGGCTTGTTTAACGGCGCGACCTTGATCTAGTCCCTTGCCATTTCGCGCAGCTTGAACTTCTGGATCTTGCCTGTCGAAGTCTTGGGGACTTCGGAGAAGACTACGTGGCGTGGACATTTGTAGTGGGCTAGTCGCTCGCGGCAGAATGCGATGATCTCCTCCACACTTAGACTTTCGCCAGATTTCAGCTCAACAAAAGCGCACGGCGTCTCGCCCCATTTTTCGTCCGGCTTGGCGACGACGGCGCAATAGGCAACCGCAGGGTGCTTATAAAGAACATCCTCCACTTCAATCGAGGAGATGTTCTCGCCGCCGGAAATGATGATGTCCTTGGAGCGATCCTTTAGCTGGATATATCCATCCGGGTGCATAACACCGAGGTCGCCGGAGTGGAACCAGCCACCAGCAAAGGCTTCGTCGGTGGCTTTGGGGTTCTTCAGATACCCCTTCATAACGTTGTTGCCGCGGAACATTACCTCGCCCAAGGTTTCGCCGTCCGCGGGAACGTGGGTCATGGTTTTCGGATCCATGACGGTGAGCTCCTCCAGCGTCACATAACGCACGCCCTGCCGGATGCGTTTATCTGCAATGGACTCGGGCGGGAGGTCGTTCCAGGCGGGGTTCCATTCGTTGATGACCGCGGGGCCATAGGTTTCGGTCAGCCCATAAAGATGGGTGAGCTTGAAGCCGGCTGCGGCCATAGCGTTGAGCACCGACTGCGGTGGTGGTGCGGCGGCGTGGTTGAAAGCAACCGTATGATGGAACTTGCGGCATTCCTCCGGCTCGGCGTTGAGCAGCACGGACATCACGATTGGCGCGCCGGAAAGGTGCGTAACCTCGTGATCAGCGATGGCGTCGTACATGGCCTTGGCGCGCACCCACCGCAGGCAGACGTGCGTGCCGGCGACGGTTGACAGCGACCAGGGGAAACACCAACCGTTGCAGTGGAACATAGGCAGCGTCCACAGGTAGACGGGGAAGCGGCCCATGCCTGTCGCGATGGTATTGGAGTAGCACATCAGACCGGCGCCGCGGTGATGGTAGACCACGCCCTTGGGGTTGCCGGTGGTGCCCGAGGTGTAGTTCAGCGAGATGGCGTCCCACTCGTCATCCGGCATTTTCCAAGCGAATTCCGGATCGCCGCCAGCGACGAGTTCCTCATACTCGGTATAGGACAGCTTCTCGCCGTCCTGAGGGAACTCAGGATCCTGGTAGTCGATAATCAGCGGTTTGACCTTTGCCTGGGCCAAGGCCTCTTTGACGACGGCTGAAAACTCGCGGTCGACAATCAGGACCTTGGTGTCGGCGTGGTCAAGCTGGAAAGCGATGATTGGCGCATCAAGACGCGTGTTGATGGAATGCAATACCGCGCCAGTCATTGGCACGCCGTAGTGGGCTTCGAGCATTGGCGGCGTGTTGGCGAGCATTACCGAGACGGTATCGCCTTTGCCGACATACTTGCTGGCCAGCGCGGAGGCGAGCCGGCGCGCACGGGTGTAGAACTCAGGGTAGGTGTAACGGGCGTTGCCATGAATAATCGCTGTTTGGTTGGGATAAACCTTGGCGGCGCGCTCCAAAAAGGTCACCGGTGTCAGCGGCTGGTGATTTGCGGGGGTCCTGTTGAGGTTCTGTTCGTAGGGGTTTGCGGTCATCGCTCACTGGCCGGTTCTGTTTCGATGCAGATTAGTGGGGGACGCTAGCCAAACTCGGCGGTGCCTTCAATTGGATATGTGTTGCGGTGCGAAAATCCCAGGCGATGCGCTTTGACAACGGACCCCATTCA
>JAUWFF010000044.1 GCA_030607105.1 Filomicrobium sp. | reverse complement strand
GAAACGCTTCCCGATCTTCGCACCCGCTGGCAGCTCGATTTCGTCATCGTCAATGGTGAGAATTCGGCTGGTGGGTTCGGCATAACCGAGAAGATTCACATGGAACTTCTCGATGCCGGTGCGGATGCCATCACTCTTGGAAATCATGCCTTCGATCAGAAGGACACGCTTGTTTACATCGAGCGCCAGGAGCGGCTAATCCGGCCGTTGAATTTTCCGCCGGGGACGCCGGGACGGGGTGCGGGCCTGTATACGGCCAATAACGGCGCGCAAGTGCTCGTGATGAACGCGCTGGGCCGGGTCTTTATGTCGGAAATAGACTGCCCGTTTCGTGCGGTGGAGCAAGAACTCGTGACCTGCCCGCTAGGTCGTGGCGCGGATGTTATCGTGGTCGACTTACATGCGGAGGCCACCAGTGAAAAGCAGGCTTTCGCCGCCTTTGTCGATGGACGGGTGAGTCTTGTCGTTGGCACGCACACCCATACGCCCACCTCCGATGAGCGAATTCTTCCCGGGGGCACCGCCTACATGTCGGATGCGGGAATGTGTGGTGATTACAACTCGGTGCTGGGTATGACTTCGGATGAGCCGTTGCACCGGTTCTTGACGCGGATACCGCGGGATCGGTTTGAGCCGGCCGGTGGGCCGGCTACCGTTTGCGGGCTTGCCGTCGACGTCGATGATAAAACTGGTCTGGCGCGCAAGGTGCAGGCCGTCCGTATTGGCGGCAGCTTGTCGACGTCTGTGCCAGATTTCTGGTGACTGCGCCCTGAAGAACTGGTCCATGGCAGCCGCGGCTTGACCATGGGCGGTTTGCTCGCGCAAAACGGGTGAACATTGGCGATAGTTAGGGTTCGCGCAGCGACAACGAAGTTGGAGACTGAAGGCGATGGCCGGGCATTCAAAATTCAAAAACATCATGCACCGGAAAGGCAAACAGGATAAGGCTCGGGCAAAGGTGTTCACGAAGATCGCGCGGGAAATTACGTTGGCAGCAAAGAGTGGGTTACCCGATCCGGCCATGAATCCCAAGTTACGGCTGGCACTGCAGGCGGCGCGCGCAGAAAACATGCCGAAGGATAACATCGAGCGGGCGATAAAGAAGGCGACAGGTGGCGAAGCCGAAGATATTGAACCTGTGCGCTACGAAGGCTATGGGCCGGGTGGCGTTGCGATTGTCGTCGAAGCGCTGACCGACAATCGTAATCGTACGGGAGCCGCTGTGCGGGCGGCCTTTTCAAAACACGGTGGAAATCTAGGGTCGACCGGCGCGGTCTCTCATATGTTCGATCACGTCGGTGAAATTGCCTATGCCCCGCAAGCAGGCAGCGCTGAAAAGATTCTCGAAGCGGCCATCGAGGCTGGTGCTGATGATGCCTCAAGCGATGAGGATGGCCACCTCATAACGACAAGCTTTGACAGTCTTGGGACCGTGGCAGCCGCGCTTGAAGACGCGCTTGGCGAAGCCAAAAGCGTGAAGCTGGTTTGGCGGCCTAACATCACGAGTGAGATTGATGAAAACAACGCCGCCACGATCCTCAAGTTGATTGATGTGCTTGAAGATGATGATGATGTTCAAAGCGTTTACGCGAACTTCGATATCCCAGAAGACGTACTGAACAAGCTAACGGCGGCTTGATATTTTGCCGGCGGTTCTGATTCGTTGCCGGCATTGGCTCAGTCTGGTCAACGCAGAGTAGCTGCGGACCCCAATAATTTTCTTCCCTTCTGAACGAATCATACGGTTCCGGTCGATGGCGTTGTGCTCAAGACGATTGTTCCCGGAGGTATTGTGATGCGTATCGGCAGGATTGGATTTCACTCCTATAAGGAGAAACTGGGCCGCATCTACTGGCTGTAATTGATCGAGGAGCAGATGCGCAGGGCCAAAAAGAACGAAATGAAATTGTCGTCGGTTGCGCCGCCGTGCGAAATCGAAGCCGAACATGAGACGTGCGGTGATAACACTGAGGCTGTTGCCGGGATGAATAAGTAGGTGTGAGTGTTAAATTTCTGACTGCCGCTGTGAGGCGGCGGACGCGCGCCTGATTGATCGGTCTTGAGCGCTGTTAAGAATTTCGTGCTCGAGAGTTGTTCCGGCCAGATTCCCACGAATCGCGTATCAATGATCCAAATGGGGAAGCAGCGGACCGTTCGCATTATCGGTATTGACCCGGGGCTTCGGCGGACGGGGTGGGGTATCGTCGAAAGTGACGGTGTCCGCCTAGCGTATGTCGATTCGGGTCATATCTCATCGACCAACGACGAAGTCCTCGCCTATCGGCTGCGTGAGATTTTTGAAGGTGTCACGAGCGTGATTTCTGGGTTTTCGCCCAGCGAGGCCGCGATCGAAGAAACTTTTGTCAACGAGAACGCCCGCGCGACGTTAAAGCTTGGTCAGGCGCGAGGCATGGCCTTGCTAGCACCGGCATTGCAGGGCCTCAAGGTCGCCGAGTACTCTCCAAACCTCATCAAGAAGAGCGTCGTGGGGACGGGGCATGCCGGCAAGAAGCAAATCCAGGCGATGATCCGCGTGCTTTTGCCAAGGGCGAAGTTCGATAGCCCTGATGAAGCTGATGCGCTTGCCATAGCGATCTGCCACGCTAATCACAGGATAGGGGCGTACACACGAGTCGGCGATGCTTCGCGGACCAACTCACGTTCGCGTCAGTAGTGAGTGTTCCGAACTCACTGCTTACTTAATGCCGAAACTAAACGTGGTGTTGCCGTAGGGTTCGGCATGCCAGGTGCGATAGCGTGGACCTGCCCGTCCATCGAGGCGATCGCCAGTAGCGGTGCGCCAAGGCCCGGGAGCCCCGCAGCGGCCCCCCAGCGTCTTCTGTTGCACCAGACGACTGCTGTGTCTTCGCAAATTGCATCGTCGGCGATCTCGAGTCGCAGCGCCCAGTTGGTCAGCCGGCGGCGCCATGTCGGCGCCCGCTCGATCGGAATCAAGGTGTAGAAGCCAGCTGAATGCTCAGCGAGCGCGGCGCGTAGCTCGGCGTGCCACGTCGGAACGGCGACCAGGTGACTGCGTTCAAAGATGAAAAGCACCGCGTTGCGTTTTCCGGTGAAATCATCGGGAACTCGAACATCAAGACCGGACAGCGTCCGAGCTGGCGTAGATGGTATTCTCATAAACGAATCGTCCGGACGGAAAACAAACGGAGCAGTGCATGATCGGCAAACTGCGCGGCAAGGTCGATGCCATTGGTGAGAGTGTGGTTATTCTTGATGTCGGCGGTGTTGGTTATGAAGTTCAGGCTTCTGCGCGCACGCTAAGGGCGCTGGAGCTTGGTGACGAGGCCAGCTTAACCATTGACACGCATGTACGCGAGGATGCGATCCGACTTTATGGCTTTGCCACTGAGGTGGAGCGTAGCTGGTTTCGGACGCTGCAGACGATCCAGGGCGTTGGTGCAAAGGTGTCTTTGGCAGTGCTCGGTATTCTCTCGCCCGCGGATTTAGCGAACGCCATTGCGCTTGGCAACTGGCAGGCGGTTGAACAGACCCCGGGGGTTGGTAAGAAACTGGCGCAGCGGATTGTCGCCGAATTGAAGGACAAAGCACCTGCACTCTCGATGGCGGGTCTGAGTGCCGGGGAGACGGCTGGCGCGGCGGCATCGGCTGTGGCCGTTGAGTCGCATGCGTCGGCCGAGGCGGTATCGGCTCTCACCAATCTGGGTTATCAGCCCATTGAAGCAGCCCGTGCGGTGGCCGCCGCAGCTAAGGAGCTTGGCGCAGATAGTGATACGGCCGCGCTGATCCGGTATGGGTTGAAGGAGCTTTCCTTCTAGGTCGTTGAAGGGGTGGGGGTTTTTGATGGCAAGTGCAAGCAATGATGAGCCGAGCAATCTGGCGCGGGCGATGTGGGTCTTTCTCGGCTTCATGCTGGTTGGGCCATTCTTTGCCGGGTTGGCGGTCGCGATCGCGTTGGTCGTGGCGCCGGTGATCGGGATGGGGGCTTGGCTGCCTGATCCGGTGCAGCCCGTTGGTTCGGCCGCTGTAGCAGCGTTCGTTTGGGCGGCGATACCTTCGGCGATTGCGGCAATTATCGTCATTCCGCAGGTTCTGCGGCTGGGCCGCTTCGGCTGGATCGAGGCCGCGGCAGGTGGCGTTGTCGGATTCGCCGCGGTGGCCGTTTCCACCGGCGTGCCGGATCGCGAATTGCTGCCGTGCCTGGCGTTCATTGCCGGGCTTGTCTCGATTGGCGTGCAGCGGGCAATGGAGGCAGGCGGGATTATACGTTCCAAGGCTTAGAGTTGGTGCGATCTTGACCTTCTTGGCGAACAGATGCACCACCAAGCAATGAGCGATGACCGGTTGTTGACATCTGAGAGGCGGGAATCGGACGAACTCGATGGTTCTCTGCGGCCGCAGGCGCTTGATGAGTTCATCGGGCAAGAACAGGCGCGAGCCAATCTTAGAGTATTCATCGAGGCGGCCAAGAGCCGCGGCGAGGCCTTGGATCACGTGCTGTTCGCCGGGCCTCCGGGGCTCGGAAAGACAACGCTTTCGCAGATCATGGCGAAAGAGCTGGGCGTCGGGTTTCGCGCGACGTCGGGTCCCGTGATCTCAAAGGCCGGTGATCTGGCGGCGTTGCTGACAAATCTGGAAGATCGCGACGTCCTGTTCATCGACGAAATCCACAGGCTAAACCCGGCCGTTGAGGAAATCCTCTATCCAGCGATGGAGGATTTTCAGCTTGATCTCATCATCGGCGAGGGGCCGGCGGCCCGCTCTGTACGCATCGATCTGGCGAAATTCACGTTGGTTGGGGCGACAACGCGGTCTGGACTACTGACGACGCCACTCAGAGATCGGTTCGGCATCCCAGTGCGGCTCAATTTCTACACCGTGGAGGAGCTACAATGCGTCGTAGTGCGCGGCGCCAAGGTGCTAGGTGCCGTTATGGCGCCGGATGGCGCCCGCGAGATCGCACGGCGCGCGCGTGGGACACCGCGGATCGCTGGTCGGCTGCTGCGGCGGGTGCGCGACTTCGCGGACGTCGCAGGTGCCGCATCAATCACAGCGGAGGTGGCAGATAAGGCGCTGAAAATGCTGGAGGTTGACAGCGAGGGATTGGACGCCCTCGATCACCGATACCTGAGCTGTGTTGCCGTCAACTACGACGGCGGCCCGGTGGGGATCGAGACACTTGCGGCGGCGCTCTCGGAACCGCGTGATGCGCTAGAGGAGATCGTCGAACCTTTCTTGTTGCAGCAGGGGTTTATTGGCCGGACGCCGCGGGGCCGGGTGCTGACACTGAAGGCCTATCGGCATCTGGGGCTGTCGTCGGGTGGCCCTAAAAGCGCCTCAGACGGGCTGCCCTTGTTTGAGGACGAGAAGTTCAACGGGGATTTGCGGGAGTAACTCGCGTGCCGCAGGCGCCGTAAACCCTTTTGAAACGGGCTTTGGGGGAGTTTGACAACCAACGTGTATAACGAGCGTGGTTGCACCGCTGAGGGGGGCTAAGCCTATGATTTCGCGTCGGGCCTTTTTGAAGGGCGTGCTCGCCGTATCAACGGTTGGCAGCACCTTCGGTGGTTATGTGTTGGCTGAGCCGTTTCGGCTCCGGGTGACGCGCTACAAGATTTCGCCGCCCAATTGGCCGACGGGATTAAGGGTCAAACTGGCGGTCATCGCGGATCTGCACGTGATCGAGCCTTGGATGGGGCTCTCGCGGGTGGCGCAAATCGTAGCGCGTGCCAATGCGTTGGAGCCCGACGCGGTGCTGCTTCTGGGGGATTATCTACCGAGTACGGGAATACAGCGTTGGGCCGGCCGAGTTGGCGGCGGTGTGGTTTCGCCTGACGATTGGGCGCGCGAGCTTGGTCGATTGAAGGCGCCTTTGGGTATTCATGCGGTGCTTGGCAATCATGACTGGTGGGAGGATCCGGCGGCGCAGGCCCGGGGTTGCGGGCCGACTGTGGCGGGGCTCGGCATGGAGCAGGCCGGGATCACGGTTTACGAGAACGACGCTGTTCGTCTGGAACATCAAGACGGAGCGTTTTGGCTGGCAGGGCTTGGTGATCAAGACGCTTTGCTCCAGCACTCCGGACACGGTGCTTCAACGGGGTCGGGAGCCACCAGAACAATGAGTGACCGTACGCAGTACGGCGGGGTGGATGATCTGACGGGGATGCTGCGGCGGGTCACGGACGACGCCCCGGTGATCATGATGGCGCACGAACCTGATATCTTCGCTAAAATGGGTGACCTGGCCGACCGTGTGTCGCTGACAGTTTCTGGGCATACTCATGGCGGGCAGGTGCGGTTCTTGGGATTTGCGCCGGTTGTGCCGTCTCAGTACGGATCACGTTATGTGTACGGCCATGTTGTCGAGGATGGGCGGAACCTTGTTGTGTCGGCGGGTTTGGGTTGCTCTGGATTACCGGTCCGGTTTGGTGCACCACCTGAGATCGTATCGATCGAGCTGGGAGGCGAGACTGCGTGAGCGCTGAGGACTGGCCGGATGTCGCCGGCCGAATGGCTGAAGACGAAAACGGTCGTTTCCACCGGCTGCCGGTGAGAGTCTATTTTGAGGACACCGACGCCGGCGGGGTGGTCTATCACGCCTCCTATGTGCGGTTTTGCGAGCGCGGGCGTACGGACTTTCTTCGGCTTCTGGGTGTTGAAGCGCGCCAGCTTATTTCAGGCGAAGCCTCCAACGAGCCGGCTGCGTTCGTGGTCCGCCGGATGTCGCTTGAGTTCCTTCGCCCAGCGAGGATGGATGACCTGTTGATCGTTGAGACACGGGTCAAGGAGCTGGGCGGCGCCTCGGTGACGCTGAAACAGAGGGTTACAGTGGACAACGTCAAGGTGTTCGAGGCGGAGGTGATTGTGGTGCTCGTTTCGGTCGCGGGTAAGCCGTTGCGGCTGAGCGATGCCATTCGAGTGGCCTTTGATATCGGATAGATCCCGGGCAACGCCAGGCGTGTTTCATCTGTGCGTAGGAGAGGTTGCCCGTCAATCGCCAGCCGGGAAGGGCCCTTGTTTGGTCATATTGCAGGGCAACAAGCGGGGTTGAACGGGGAGTCGTCCAATGAGAGCCGATTGTGCTGGGTGGACGAATTGGGCATCGGTCAGTGCGTCCCAAAAGGGCGGCCAGCGATGCTGTGTGTATGGTTCGAAGTCCTCTAGGACTGAAGTTCTTCGGGCTTGAAGTCCTGGCGATCGACCACGCAACGCTCCCCAGGCGTACGAGGTGAGCGGTTGATTTCATGAATCCCAATAAACTCACGAGCGAAAACCTGAGCGAGGCGCCGGCGGTTGGCTTCTCTTTCATCGAGCTGTTCCTGCAGGCCCACATTGTGGTGCAGGTGGTGATGATCGGGCTGATCCTGGCATCGGTGTGGTCGTGGGCAATCGTGTTCGAGAAATTTGTCGCTTTCCGGCAGGCCCGGCGCGAAGCCGACAAGTTCGAGCAGCTTTTCTGGTCTGGGCAATCGCTTGATGAGCTTTACAACGGCCTTGCACGGGCGCGTCCGATCGCAATGGGTGCCTTGTTTGTCGCGGCCATGCGGGAGTGGAAGCGCTCCGTGGAAGGCAACATGAGGGCCATGGGCGGTATCCAGCTGCGTGTGGAAAAAGTCATGGACGTGACCATTGCACGGGAAATGGAGCGGCTGGATCGGA
>JAUWFF010000198.1 GCA_030607105.1 Filomicrobium sp. | reverse complement strand
CATCCATGCCAATGATGGTTCGCTGATTGCTGAATACGCGCGGGAGCGACGCATCTTTGTGCCTATCAACACGGTGCCCAAGCGCGTGATCGCAGCGTTCCTTTCAGCTGAGGACAGTCGCTTTTACGAACATGGTGGCCTAGATTTCAAAGGCATCGCTCGGGCGGTGTTCAAGCTTGTCATGGACAAGGCCCAAGGGCGCAAGGCGCGTGTGCAGGGTGCATCCACGATCACCCAGCAGGTGGCCAAGAACTTCCTCCTGACGAGCGATCGAACGCTCGACCGCAAACTCAAGGAGGCGATCCTCGCGATCCGCATCGAGCGGACTTTTTCCAAAGAGAAAATTCTCGAGCTTTATCTCAACGAAATCTACTTCGGGATCGGCTCTTATGGCGTCGCGGCGGCCGGCCTCAACTACTTTGAGAAAGAGCTCAAGGACCTGACGGTCGAAGAGGCGGCCTACCTTGCCGCACTGCCGAAAGCACCCAACAACTATCACCCGATCAGGGATACCGAGAAGGCCGTCGCGCGGCGCAACTGGATTATCGGCCAGATGTACGAGAACGGGTACATCACCAAGGAAGAGGCCGAAGAGGCCCGTGCCAAGCCGCTTGCGGTCAAGCTTAGGAAATTCGGGGCGCATATTTTCGCCGCCGACTTCTTCGCAGAGGAAGTACGGCGGGCGTTGCTTGCCCAATACGGTGAGGGTGATCTCTACGGTGGCGGCATGTCGGTACGCACCACGCTTGACCCTAAGCTGCAACGGTATGCGCGAAAGGCTCTGATTGACGGCCTGGTGAAGTTCGATAGACGCAAAGGCTGGCGCGGGCCGCATTCTACCATGGACATCGCTGGCGACTGGGGTGAGTCGCTGCTCAAGATTGAGGCGCCGAAAGACCTGCAGCCCTGGCGGCTTGGTGTCGTGCTCAGCGCAGATCCGAAAAGTGCCGTCGTGGGGCTGAAGCCGCGTAAGCTCAAAGATGGAAAGCTGGAAGAAAAGCGTGAGGCGGTGAAGCTTGCACTGAAGCAAGTTGAATGGGCCAAGAAACCCAAGGGTGCAAAGCCAAAGGCCGTCGACCAAGTGCTAGCGCCAGGCAATGTTATTTTTGTCGCACCAGATGACCCGATGGACCCGACTGGGACTTGGTCACTAATGCAGATCCCTGAGGTTGGTGGGGGGATCGTGGCTATGGACCCACATACGGGTCGTGTATTGGCGGTTGTGGGCGGCTTCTCATTCGACATCAGCCAGTTCGACCGCGCCATTCAGGCCACGCGGCAGCCGGGGTCGTCGTTCAAGCCTTTCGTTTATGCAACGGCGCTCGACAATGGTTACAAGCCGACCAGCATCGTGCTCGATGCGCCTATCGAGATCGAACAGGGGCCGGGCCAGGATGTTTGGCGGCCGGAAAACTACAACAAGAGCAAGTCATATGGTCCAACGACGCTGCGTATCGGCATCGAGAAGTCGCGGAACCAGATGACAGTGCGGCTGGCCCAGGACATGGGCATGCCCCTCATTACCGAGTACGCCAAACGGTTCGGCATCTACGATGATCTGCTGCCGGTGCTTTCGATGTCGCTGGGTGCCGGCGAGACGACGCTGCTGCGTATGACGAACGCCTATTGCATTCTCGCAAATGGCGGCAAGCGTGTGCATCCGACGCTGATTGATCGCATTCAGGATCGATGGGGCCGGTCCATCTGGCGTCATGACCAGAGGCCATGCGATGGCTGTAAGGCTGATGCCTGGCAAGGACAGCAAGAGCCGGAAATTCCTGATGACCGCCGCCAGATCGTCGATCCACACACATCCTATCAGGTGACTTCGATCTTGCAGGGTGTGGTTCAGCGCGGCACGGCGCGCAGCTTGAAGAAACTCGGTATTCCGCTGGCCGGAAAGACAGGCACGACCAACGAGGAAAAAGATGCTTGGTTTGTCGGGTACTCGCCCGACATGGTTGTCGGCGTATTTGTCGGCTATGACACGCCCAGAGCGATGGGCAAGGGCATGACCGGAGGGCAGGTGGCCGCGCCGATCTTCGGTGACTTCATCAAGATGGCGCTTGAAGGCAAGCCGATCACTCCGTTCCGCCAACCACCTGGCATTACCCTTGCCCGCATCAATCTGAAAACGGGCCTTAGAGCTCAGCCGGGCGACAAGACCGCGATTATGGAAGCGTTCAAGCCGTTTGAGGGGCCCGATGACGAGTTCTCGATCATCGGATTCAGTGATGGTGATGGCAGCGCATTTGGCGCGCAAGAATCACCTTACGGTGACCAGGCCAGACGTCCGGCTCGCCGCGATGTCGGTACCGGTGGTGGGCTCTGGTAGTCGCCACTGCCGCGACATTGTGCGCCTTGTTGCCGCGATAATCGCGGGGACGGGCGGCAACCGGCCTGACAGCAGGCGATGGAACAATGTTCACCATCGGTTGTGATGCGCTCGGTTTACACAGGCGTTGGGCAGTCTTATATCCCTGCAACACCGATCAAAACGAATGCAAACAGGGCACTTGGATGCGCGCTGAGCCGCAAAAACACGTCGATTCGATCAAGGAGGCGATGGCCCTCCTAAGGAGGCATCTTTGACTGGGATACCGCCAAAGCCCGCCTCGAGGAGCTGAACGCTCAAGCCGAAGACCCGTGTTTCTGGAATGATCAGAAGCTGGCGCAGAAAATAATGCGCGAGCGTCAGTCCCTGGAGCGGGCCATTAACAGTTACGAGAGCCTCGAGCAGGATCTTGAGGATTGCGTGACGCTGATCGAACTTGGTGAAGCCGAAGGTGATCAAGAGACTGTCAGTGAAGGCGAAGCACAGCTTGCCAAACTGCAGCAGGAGGCGCAGCGGCGCTCGGTCCAGGCACTACTTTCAGGAGAGGCTGACAGCAACGATACCTTCGTTGAAATTCACGCCGGCGCCGGCGGAACTGAAAGCCAGGACTGGGCGCAGATGCTGACGCGGATGTATTCGCGCTGGGCGGAACGCGCTGGATACCGGGTGAGCCTGATTGAAGAGAGCCCCGGGGAAGAGGCCGGCATCAAGTCGGCTACGTTGGAAATCAGAGGGCAGGATGCGTACGGCTGGCTGAAGACTGAATCCGGTGTGCATCGGCTGGTGCGGATCTCACCTTATGACTCCAACGCGCGCCGCCACACCAGCTTTGCGTCGGTTTGGGTCTATCCCGTGATTGACGATGATATAGAGATCGATGTTGCTGAGGGTGACTGCCGTATTGATACCTACCGCGCCTCGGGTGCTGGTGGTCAGCACGTCAACACCACGGATTCGGCCGTGCGTATAACGCATATTCCGACAGGGATTGCGGTCGCCAGCCAGCAGGAGCGATCGCAGATCAAGAACCGCGCCATTGCCTGGGCGATGCTGAAGTCGCGGCTTTATGAGCTGGAACTGAAGAAGCGCGAGGACAAGGCCAGCGCGGAGGCTGCCTCTAAGACGGAGATCGGCTGGGGACACCAAATCCGATCTTACGTTTTGCAGCCCTATCAGTTGGTGAAGGACCTGCGGACTGCGGTGCAGAGCACTGATCCGCAAGGCGTGCTTGACGGCGACATCGACCAATTCATGGAAGCGGCCCTGGCTCAGCGGGTCTCCGGCGGCGCCGCTTTGGAGGTTGAAGACGTGGAGTAGCCCGGCGGGGATCGGGCTATGGGGTTTAGCAACCGGCGAACTGCTGCTTGAGCGAAGTGACGGTGGAGGCCTAAACTCGCGGCAGGCCGTGATAAGAAACCGCGATGCTAGGTGTCCCCATGGATGAAAACGCTCCTTTTGATTTCAGTTTGCTGTCTCAGGGCAACATTCCGCTTAGATCGGTCGCCGCGGGCGAGCGGATCTTTCTGGCCGGTGAGGCGGGCTCGGAGATGTTCATCGTTCGCTCGGGCAAGGTTTCAATCAAGGCTGGGGGCATGGTGCTGGAAAATGTCGGTCCTGGCGGCCTTTTCGGTGAGATGACATTGATTGACGGTAGTCCGCGCAGCGCTACGGCAATCGCGATTGAGCCAGGTGAGATTGCCGTGGTCGGCCGCGGTGGCTTCTTGAGCCTAGTGCAGCAAAGCCCGCAGTTTGCACTGACGGTTATGCAACTCATGGCCAAGCGCATAAGGCGAACCAACGAGAGCCTCGAGCCGCGGTTTCGGCAAGGCAGCGCGAAAACTCGACTTGCT
>JAUWFF010000220.1 GCA_030607105.1 Filomicrobium sp. | reverse complement strand
GATTGTCATGCGCATAGCCGCTAGGCGAGCGGAGGTGGCCTCCATTTCGGCCATTACCTCGAACATCTGCAAGAGACGCTCGAGGCTCAAGGAGGCAACAATGGCGCCGCGGCGCGGGCGCAAATCAATCAGTCCCGACGCGGAAAGGAGGTGCAGGGCTTCTCTGATTGGGGTTCTGGAAACGCTAAAGCGCTCGGCCAGGGAAACTTCTTCCAGGCGTGTTCCGGGCGAGAGAACGCCCGAGGCGATCTCGTCCTCGAGGACTTTGGCCAATTGATTGGCATGTTTGTCTGACATCAGCAAAGGTACTTTCTCGCGGTTCTTGCTCTTTGAACTTGCTTCAAAGCAGACGGACTTTCTTGACGTGTATACAATTTGGGTGAAAAGTATACGACGAGTGGCACGGGAAAAAACCGGCCATCAATTATAAAATAACAGGAGGAAACAATGAAACAACATGTGTTCATCACGGCGCTGGCGGTGTCGGCTGTTTGCTTCGGCTCCGGAATCGCAGGTGCCGCGGATATCGAACTTCGCGCTTCACACCAGTGGAATACCAAGGATGTGCGCCACAAGATGGTGCAGATCATCGCTGACGAGATGGAGAAGGCGAACGTTGGCGTCACGGTCAAGATCTTTCCAGGAAAGTCGCTCTACAAGCCCAAGGAACAATGGGCGCCGCTGACTACGGGCGAGCTCGACATCTCCGCGTTCCCGCTTGCTTACGCGGCGAACCGGCACCGTGAGTTTGATGCGACGTTGATGCCCGGTCTGGTTAAGAACCACGAACACGCCAAGCGCATGAACGATTCTGAGTTCATGGACGAAATCAAGAAAATCATCGATGACGCCAACGTCATGGTCATCTCCGACGCTTGGCTGGCCGGCGGGTTTGCTTCGCGCAAGAAATGCGTTCTCGAACCTGCCGACACTAAGGGGCAGGTGTTTCGTGCCGCGGGAAAAGCGTTCGAACGCATGGTTCAAGGTGCCGGCGCGTCGATCCAGTCGATGCCGTCGTCCGAAATCTACACTGCCTTGCAGCAGGGCACTATAGACGGCGCCAACACGTCTTCGGGTTCCTTTGTTTCCTACCGCCTTTACGAGCAGGTGAAATGCCTTACAGCTCCGGGCGCGCATGCATTGTGGTTCATGTACGAGCCGATCCTGATGTCGAAGGCTTCCTACGCGAAGCTGAACGACGCGCAAAAGAAGGCCATCATGGCGGCAGGTCAAAAGGCTGAAGATTGGTTCGCGACCACGGCCGCCGATCTGGATTCGACAATGGTCGATACCTTCAAGAAAGCTGGCGTCGAAGTCGTTGAGATGACCGCGGAGCAGGCCGATGCCTGGAAGAAGATCGCCGATGAAACCTCTTACGCCCATTTCTCGAAGAAGGTGAAGAACGGCAAAGAGCTGCTCGAAAAGGCTCTGGCAGTTCAGTAAGAGCCAGCCTGAATTAGGGTGCCGTATGGCACGGCACCCTACGATTTTTTCTCCAGGAACGTTGTTGCTGCGCAGGCGATGTTTGCGCGGACATTTGGAGTGAAAAGGCATGGTCGTGTTCATTGAACGCTTGTCGTTTGTGGCCGGTGTGGTTGCCGCGATCCTGATCGCCGTTGCCATCTTTGTAGTCTGCCAGATGGTTTTCATTCGTTACGTTCTGGTCGGATCGGCAGCCTGGCAGACGGAAGTGGTGACGTTTTCGCTGGTGGCGGCAACGCTGCTTGGTAGCCCCTGGGTGTTGAAGGAACGCGGCCATGTGTCGGTGGAACTGGTTACCGCGTACTCGTCGCCGGAGGCACGACGGGTCATGCAAATGATGGCTGACGCCATAGTTTTTGTTTTCGCAGCGATCATGTTTTGGAAGGGGCTGGAACTGACGCTTCAAGCGTATGAAGGAGATTGGACGACGGATTCCATTTACGAGTTTCCGCTTTGGATTCCCTATGCGTCGATGCCGATCGGCTTCGGTCTGCTGGCGCTGCAGTCAATCGCGTGTCTGATCAAAGTCGCGCGCGGTGAGGATAGCAGCAGCCGGGGAGGGCACTGAGCAATGGGACCTGAAATCGCCGGTTTGCTTATTGGGTTGACGATATTCGCGCTGCTGGTGATCGGAGTGCCGGTTGCATTCACGCTTGCAATCACGGCGATCTTGTTCCTCGTGCTTGGCAAGGGCCTGCTGGCGATCTCTACACTGGCGGAGAACTTCTTTGGGGGACTGGCTGAGTTCACGCTCTTGTCGATCCCAATGTTCATTGTCATGGGAGCCGCGGTGGCCGCTTCCCCGGCCGGAAAGGACCTTTATGAAGCTCTCGACCGATGGCTCAACCGGGTGCCGGGCGGCCTCATTATCTCGAATATCGGCGCTTGCTCGATTTTTGCCGCGTTATCGGGTTCCTCGCCGGCTACATGCGCCGCCATCGGCAAGATGGGTATCCCCGAAATGCGCCAGCGCGGTTATCCCGACGGTCTTGCGACCGGAGCGATCGCGGCAGGGGGTACGCTGGGGATTCTGATCCCGCCGTCGATCACGATGATCGTCTACGGCATCGCGACGGAAACCTCGATCGGCCGGCTATTTCTCGCCGGGTTGCTGCCGGGGCTGATGCTCACAGCTTTGTTCATGGCGTGGTCTTTGTACACCGCCTGGCGCTCAGGTTACAGGTTCTCGAAGGTCGCCAATTACACCTGGGGCGAGCGCATTGAAATCCTGCCGCGCGTGTTGCCGTTCTTGGCGATCATCGCGGGCGTGCTGTGGGTGCTCTATGGCGGTGTCGCGACGCCGTCCGAGGCTGCCGGCGTTGGGGCAGCGGGTTGCATATTGCTCGCCATCATCATCTACCGGATGTGGCAGCCATCGAAGCTCTGGACTGTGCTGTCGTCTTCGATGAAAGAGAGCGTGATGATCTTAATGATCATTGCCTGCTCGGCGCTGTTTTCGCAGATGCTTTCATCGTTTTACATCACGCAGACAGCGGCGGAGGCGATTGCGGGTGCCGGGCTCAATAAGTGGGTCTTAATGCTGGCCATCAATGTGTTCTTGCTGGTGGCCGGGTTCTTCCTGCCTCCGGTGGCGGTGATCTTGATGACGGCGCCGATCCTTCTGCCGATCGTGACACAGGCGGGGTTCGACCCCTACTGGTTCGCGGTGGTGTTTACGATCAACATGGAGATCGGTCTCATCACTCCACCCGTCGGGCTCAACCTCTATGTCATCAACGGCATTGTGCCGGATGTTCCTCTCGCCACGATTCTCAATGGCGCGCTACCGTTCATGGCGTGCATGGTGGTCGGAATCATACTGCTTTGCATCTTCCCGGGGATTGCGACCTGGCTGCCGACTTTCCTGATGGGGCCGGCAATCTAATCCAACAAAGACAGGGGGCGGAGACGGACGTGGTGACAGCATGACGACAACATCAAGAAACAAGTTGTTCGGAGCCTTTAGGGAGAGGATTGACAATCCTGAAGCGCCCTTCCTTTACGCTCCGGATGGGATCGTCGTGAGTTATGACGGGATGTTGAGACGTTCGGCGCAGTTCGCCAATGCTCTTGTCGCGCTTGGCTTGGCACCAGGGGACCGGGTCGCCTCGCAGGTCGACAAGAGTGTCGATGCCCTGTTCGTTTATCTGGGCTGTCTCAGAGCCGGTGGTGTCTTCCTTCCGCTCAACATTGGATATACCGACAAGGAGGTGGAATACTTTGTTGGCGACGCCGAGCCCGTGGTTGTCGTTTGTATGCCGCAGCGTGCGGCGACGATCAGCGTAATCGCCAAGAGCTGTGGCGTGGCGCATGTCGAGACGCTTGCAGATGGGGCCGGCTCGCTTGTCGACAAGGCGAATGCTGCCAGCGAAGACTTCGAAGATGTTCCGCGTGGCGAAGACGACCTTGCTGGCATCCTCTACACGTCCGGGACGACCGGGCGTTCCAAGGGCGCGATGGTGACCCATCGCAACTTGCTGTCGAATGCCCGGGCGCTGGCGGAAGCCTGGTGCTTCACCCATCAGGACGTGTTGTTGCATGCGCTTCCGATCTTCC
>JAUWFF010000399.1 GCA_030607105.1 Filomicrobium sp. | reverse complement strand
GAAACAATCCCGTCTTGTCAGAGACTGACAGGAGGGCACGGGTGATCTTGCGCGGCTTTTCGGACATGACTGTATTTTCTTTCCAGAGCTGGCCGTGTCATTCAGGACTCCGCGTAGCATGCGGGAGCGCGCTTGCGAAATGGGGCGGAAGTAGCGGCTTGCCGATGCCGTCAATCCCGGTTGAGCGACCAGGTGATCTCGCTGCCGCCGAAGGTTACGCCGCGCAAGACAATCTGCCAGCTACGCATAGGGCCGGTCGAGTCGGCGAAGTATACTGCCTCCTCAATGGTCATCTTGGCTCCGCTTGCGCGAAAGCGCCAGATGGTCTCGTCGGGCAGTTCGATGGGAATGGAACCGTCGGCGGAGGGATCGGAGACGGCGACATCCGGGTGCAGCCGGAAGTGAATGGAAAACGGTAGATCTTGCTTAAGGCGGACCTCGGTGGATTTGCCCCCGATGCGGTCTAGGCCCTCCAGACACAGGCCGTTGCGCGACATCTGCAGGCGCCGGAAGTGAATGAGACGGAACCTATGCATGTAGCCGTCGTGTTCGGCCTCCATCGTCCAGAGGCCTTCGGACAGCGAACCCTTGGCGGAAACGTTGTTAGGATAGCGAATTGGGTGGGCCCCGACGAGTTGCTCCAAGAACGGATGGCGGACCATCTTGGATGACGACTTCTCACCCAAGCACAAGGTGTTGTGAGAGACCGTCGCGCGTGACTTGTTGATCCACTCCGTCTCGCGTGGCCGAGGCGCGCCGCCATTAACAAAAATCAGATACGGCCCGTGGCTGAGTTCGAAGGATAGGCAGCCGGCGTGGGCGGTCCCGGCATATTCGAGCGGCGGCGGCGGGCCGACGTCCGAAATCAGGATTGATCCCCCTGCGTCATGGCGCATGTATCCGGATCGCAGCGCCTGCTCGATATCAACCGGAGCGTTGCCGGCATCATATGCCAGGACGGTGGCGATATGGGCAGGATCGGCAATGCCGGCACCATTGAACCGGGCCAGAGAACCATCGCCCATGCGCATGAAACGCAACATGCCGAGCGCCCGCTTGATTGCCGAGAATATCTCCGGCGGAACCGGCCGGTCGCGTGCCACAAAGCACTGACTGAGTGGAAGCAAGTCAAGCATCAACTCGACCAGAACCGCCGGGTTGCGGCTGACGTGACCACCATCGGGCAGGATCTGACGAGCGAGTTCGTCCGCAAGCAGGCGCTCGGCCTCGGATAACTGACGGTCATGGTCGGCGATGGTAAGATCGCCCAGAACAATAGCCATCAGTGAAAGCAGCCGAGGGGGACCAACCGGAGCGGTTCGCCAGGTCGCCGACAGGCGGACAAGCTGCATTCCGAGGCTCTCGGTGAGGGCATCGTACGTCTTGCCATCGGCGTCCTCAAGCAGCAGGCCAGCGTGGGTGATCCACGAGATCAAGCGTCGGGCGACCACTTCGGGCCGCCACGCGATGCCTCCACCGTTGGTGCGGTAGCGTCCGGCCCACTCAACGGCAAGGCGGCGCGCGGTGTCGCGGGCCTCAACCGACTCGGCGGCTTCCAGATGGCGGAGCCAGTCGAAGCCGTGAAGAGCACGCGCCCAGGCGTCGCTGGGCGGGCGGGTCGCGAAAGGCGAGCCTGCATCGACCATGGCTAGCGAACCGGCCAGGCCAAACTGGCCGACTTCGATCTCGTCCCAAAAGCTTGGGTCCCGGGTGCGCAGATCTTGAGGCAGGATGAGAAGCTGATCGGCTACCGCAGAGCCGTAGCGCCAGCGCAAGAGCTTGGAGTTGAGCGTACGGGACACAATCCGACGTCGAGCCCGTTCAGCGGCCAGCGACGTAACGCGCATGCGCTCACTCAGGCTCAGTCGCGGCATTAATGTCCTCCCTATTCGCGTTAGCCAAGCTGCAGACAACAAGCCCGTGCTGGAACACTTCAATCCAACACGCGCTAAGTCGATGTTGGGCCGTAGCCCCCCGCAGGGAACATGACAAGCTTTCTGTTGGCTCAAGAGGCTGCCTGTGGATACGGGGAACGTTGTTTAATCATCCGCGCTCGCGGTGGCGAAGCCGGGCCGCGAAGAAGCCATCCATGCCCGATTTCACTCCGTCTTCATCGCCCGTCACGTCTTCGTCGCCGAGAGTTCGCGGCGTCCAGCAGGGGAGCGTGCGCAAGAAACCCTCGCTGGTGAGCCAGTGCGCCTCGATACCAAAATCACCCCCGGTTATCGGTATCACCTCAAAATCAGGGTGCCGCTCCAGGAAGCTGGCTATCTGCTGCTCGCCCTCCTCGGGTTGTAGAGAGCAGGTCGCGTAAATAAGCTCGCCGCCAGGGCGGACCAAACACGCTGCATTGTCGAGAATTCTCCGCTGCAGTTTAGCGAGCGTGGCGACGTCACCGTCGCGTTTCAAGTGAAGAATGTCCGGATGCCGGCGGAGCGTCCCGGTTGCTGTGCAAGGTGCATCAAGCAGCACAGCATCGAATGTTCGCCCTGGTTGCCAGGACGCGGCGTCGGCCACCACAAAATCGGC
>JAUWFF010000323.1 GCA_030607105.1 Filomicrobium sp. | reverse complement strand
GCACGGCGCACTAGGTGCTCTACACACTCTCGACGTCAACAGAATCGGGTCATCATTCACGAGGTCAATCTTGGTCACGGGCGGGGCCGGCTACATCGGTAGCCATATGGTCCTGGAACTCATCGGTGCTGGAGAAACGGTCGTAGTCGTCGACAACCTGTCGACGGGTTTTCGCTGGGCCGTCCACGAAGATGCCACCCTAGTCGTTGGCGACATAGGTGATGCAGAACTAATCAAGCGCACGATCGATGAACACAACGTTTCCGCGATCGTGCATTTCGCTGGCTCCATCGTCGTACCCGACTCCGTCTCTGATCCGCTCGGCTACTACCACAACAACACCGCGAAATCCCGCACCCTGATCGCCACTGCGATCGACAACGGCGTCCGCCATTTCATCTTCTCCTCAACGGCAGCGGTCTATGGAAACCCAGCGGAAAACCCGGTTTCCGAAGATGCTGTCCTGCAGCCGATGTCGCCTTACGGCCGCTCCAAGCTGATGACCGAGTGGATGCTGGCAGACGCCGCGCACGCACACGATTTCAATTACGTAGCTCTGCGCTACTTCAACGTCGCCGGCGCCGATCCCGAAGGCCGCAGCGGCCAGTCGACACCGCGCGCGACTCATCTCATCAAGGTTGCCTGCGAAGCTGCTCTGGGCAAACGTACACATATGCAGGTTTTCGGCACCGATTACCCGACTCCGGACGGCACCTGTATTCGCGATTACATCCACGTCACGGATCTCGCCCGTGCCCACCTCGAAGCTCTGAAATACCTTCGCAAGAAGGAAACCTCAAACATCTTCAACTGCGGCTACTCAAAGGGTTATTCGGTGTTGGAAGTGGTCGAGGCCGTCAAGCGCGTTTCTGGCGTCGACCTTGATGCACGCCTGACCGATCGCCGTCCCGGCGATCCCGCCGCAATTGTCGCCGCCTCCAACAAGATTAGACAGACACTCGGCTGGACACCTCTATACGACGACCTTGAGAAGATCGTCAGCCAGGCCCTCAGTTGGGAAAAACGCCTCGACGCCCTGAAAGCATCCTAGGAGCTTAAAACCCCGCCCTCTCGGCTGCGTAACAAAGACTTGGCGACCGCGCCCAGTTAGGACGATCGCCAACTGCGGAGGACCGTTTCACGCGGTCGTCGAAGAGCCCAGGCGTCACAAATCCGACGCCGGCGGCGCCCCATCGATAGATTAGAAGAACGTGAATTCCCTTTTGGCTGTACGCTCAGCATTCCGGACTTCGTCTTCCGTGTGCTCCGACGAGAGGAAGAACCGCAGCCAGCCTGCATTCACAGGAACGCCCAGAGAGATGATCAGCGAAGAGTTGACGCTGCGATTGTACATCCGCGTGAACCGGCATCGCGGCAGCACCAACAAACAAGGCAACGCGACAAGGCGCATCGGCAGTCACAATCGAACTGGCTTGAAACGCATGGGGACCACTCCGCTCGCTAGTGCACGTTCTGCGCGCGGCAGCCAAACAGAGACCCCACTCGAGGGTTGACATGGACGGTCAACGAAAAGGACGACCAGGCGGACCGCTAAAAAATGTACTTGGCCTTAATCGCAACGGATTTTGTCTGGGGCACGCTAATCCTCGCCTTATCGAATGTCGGGCGATTGAGCGGCCCAATATCGGGATTGTTGGAAAGACCAAGAGCCGACGTCGGCATGCCGATGAAGTTGGTCCTTGGTTTACCCTGACGCTCCTCGTCATGGAACATCGATACTGCGTAGTCCCCCGGAGCGAGGTCGGGAATTGAGACCCTGGCAACAGTCGCCGAAACCACAACCTTCTTGTGCGGTCTTGCCCCGGCGCAATTTGGGAATCCAGCATCTGACCGCGTCCACACGCACACAACGACGTCGCCACGATCGCTTTTCAAGCCATGCACCGACACATCGAGAGCCAGCACCGAATTGGCAGCACCAGTCATGACCGAGGCCGCTACGAGCACCGCGGCGATCAAGGCCCGAGGTCTCCACATCATGCTCATATCAATCTCCATTCATCGTACGCCAACTCACGGGGGTAGCGGAACCATGTTGCTGCTTTATTGCTGAGCCCCCGACACTGGCAAGAATTGTCCATGAGCAATACGTCGGCATGTTGGCGTGTCAGACCGCCAAACTCGGCGGCCTCCTGCCAGCCTCCGGCGCAGATATGAACACAGGCCACCCGCCAGATACTGACGGAACAGCGGGTAGCCGCCTCAATTAGAAGCCCAAGTCACAACCGCTGATTTGGCACATTGATTGGCAGATACTCGACCCCCGAGCGCTGCACAGGCTGCGGATAAAGCCGCATCAGCTTGAGGACCTCTTGCGGCATCCCAGTTTTGATCGGCAGTCCAAGATGCGACGCTTCCTTCGCCGTTAGGGCATAATCGTGGGTCCAGTGTCCGCCGGCAAGTTTCTCCGCCAGCGCCTCAGCTGCTGCAACCTCCATTCGCGGGGTCATGATTTCGACCGCGCCGCGCTTGACCTGGTCCAGCGCCTTCTCACTCACATCCGCCAACACATGGGTCAGATCGAAAACGTCGGCCGCCGGCTTTGCGTTACGCGCGTGCAGGATGCTGGCCGCTGGCAGCCCCATGATCTGCGGATCGATTGGACCGAGAACGGAAAACTCACCCAGTACGATTTCATCGGCGGCGAGTGCGATCAGTGTTCCGCCCGACATAGCGTAGACCGGCACGAAAACGGTGACCTTCGCTGGATGCGCCTCGACCGCGCGGGCGATCTGCATTGCCGCCAGAACAAGTCCGCCAGGAGTGTGAATGATGAGGTCTATCGGGCGGTCCTTCGGCGTCTCCTTAATCGCCGCGATGATTGTCTGAGCGTCCTCAAGATCGATATGCCGCGCAACCGAAAAGCCGAAAAGACTTCGCTGCTCTTGCCGGTGGATCATGGTGATCACACGACTGCCGTTGGCTTCTTCGATGGCCCGGATGGCCTTCTCCCGCTCATAACCATACCAGCGGCCCATGAGAATCGGCTGCAATGCCATCGCCGCGAAAATAAGAAGGAGAATGGTCGATATATCAAATGCCATGATGACTACTCATAAAGCGTGCGACCCGACATCGTTGCCATGCAGCCGGGCCTTGACTGGAGAATTCATGCGGGGACCGCATTGACCTTCAAAGCCTGCCTCGAGAAATGGATACGGACGCAGCCATCTGTTGTGCG
>JAUWFF010000165.1 GCA_030607105.1 Filomicrobium sp. | reverse complement strand
GACCAAAGCGGACCATGGATGCACAAATGGAATTGGTAACGCTGGCCAAGAACCCGGTCCCCAGCGGACCTGTTGTTAGTAGCTTTGACGGCTATGACGGGAAGCCAATGCGTTATGCTTTATGGCAGGCCACCCGTGGCCCACGGCGCGGCACAGTCTGCGTGTTTCACGGCCGTGGCGAATTCATTGAGAAATACTTCGAGACCATTGCCGACCTGCGCGGCCGAGGATTCGCTGTCGCCACCTTCGACTGGCGCGGACAAGGCCGCTCCTATCGCGCCCTTTTAAACCCGCGAAAAGGGCACATTAAGGACTTCGAAGAGTATGAAAAGGACATCGTCCGCTTCATGAAGGACATCGTCCTGCCCGACTGCCCGCCCCCCTTCTACGCCCTCGCGCATTCGATGGGCGGCAACATTCTTCTTCGGCATGCGGCCCGCCCCGGGTCCTGGTTCGATCGCATAATCCTCACAGCCCCTATGATCGCCTTCGCCGACGAGCGCGTCGGCGTGCCTCAGAATCTGGCTCGTCTCTATGCCGAAGCGTCCTCCATCTCGGGCATGGCAACAACCTACATCTACGGCGGCAACGATGCTGTCGAGGGCGTTTCGAGATTTGATGATAATCCCCTAACCTCCGATCGCGAACGCTGGTCACGCAATAAGGCGGTTCTTGAAGTGGCACCGGAACTTGGACTTGGCGCACCAACCGTTGGCTGGCTGCGGGCGGCCTATCGTTCCAATGCAATCATTTCTCACCGGGATTTCGGACCCAATGTCAAAATCCCAGTGATGCTGTTTGCAGCCGGCAAGGACACCATCGTCGCGACCCGGGCCGTAGAGGAATTCGGTGTCCGCCTCAAAGTTGGCAACCTTGTTTTAATACCCGGCTGCCGCCACGAAATCCTACAGGAACGAGACGTCTACAGGCAGCGCTTCTGGGCCGCTTTCGACGCCTACCTCGGAATCAAGAAGATTGCAGCTTGAACCTTGCCGCCGACCTCTTGAACCCGCCAAACGGCGAACTATCTCTCAACTACGCTTGCCACTGAGTGGGAGCGTAAATGAGCGCCTGGCCCAATGGGCAGTGTCTTAAAGGTGATACTCACGCATGACGCGGGAGCACCGCCTGACTGATGGGCAGGCAAAACCACATATCGCTTCAAACGGAGGATGTGTTTATGCGCCACATCGATTTTGCACCCCTTTACCGTTCAACCGTTGGCTTTGACCGCCTGGTCAATATGCTCGACCACATCGCTGGCGACGACAACGGTTTTCCCCCTTACAACATTGAGCGCGTCGACGAGAACGAGTACCGCATCTCAATGGCCGTGGCAGGCTTTTCGCAGGACGAACTCAATGTCGAAGTTAAAGAACAATCTCTCACAGTACGCGGTGAAAAGTCCGCTGACAGCAAGGATCGCGAATACCTTCACAGAGGTATTGCGACACGCTCCTTTGAGCGCCGTTTCCAGCTGGCCGACCATGTCGAAGTCAAAGATGCCGATTTGACCGACGGCCTGCTCAACATAGGTCTGGTACGAAACGTGCCCGAGCGCATGAAGCCGCGTACCGTTGAAATCGGATCGCAAAGCGCTGCACCACAGATCGAAGCCAAAGACGTCCAGTCCTAAGCTGCATTGCGTGTTCTACCCTAGTCTGCCCCTTAAGCAGCCGCCGTTCATTCGGCGGCTGCTATTTTTTTGGCCGAATAGCTTGGTCATGGCGCCTTCAGACAGGGCCTTGTGTCGCAGACAAAAATCTGCAAGATTACCGAGAAAGGTCAGCGATTCTGTCCTTCTTTCTGTTACGAACACCAGTCAGGCTGCAGAGCGCCTGGCTGTTTTCTCGCTGGGAATAGGAATCCAATGCGGCGCCTGTCCACCAGCTGAAGTAATTGCGCGACAGTTGGGAAAACCCCTAAAAACTGTCGTCACCGGTCGAAAGCGGCAACGATTCCGTGGGTTTGGGGTTCTATCGCTGGGCCGGCTCGCGGGTCGCAACAGAACCAAAACACGCCGGCGAAGCGGAAGCATCAAACCCCGCTTTGCGCATCAAGCCCTCAAGTACGAATTTGGCTGATCTGCGCTACGCCTCCCAAGCGACGTGGTTTATCATGCCCAGCAAGGAAGATGAGCCCGACAAGAATGCACAATGGCAAACTGGGTCCGCACATGAAGACGAACACCCCCCAAAACGGTTCCGATATAGTGGATAGCGCGACACACCGCCCGCGAGCGCAAGGGCTATTTGAACCCGACCGGGAGTTCGATGCCTGCGGCGTCGGTTTTATTGCCGACATGAAGGGACGCAAGTCTCACAAGATCGTTTCAAGCGCCCTGCACATTCTGGAAAACCTGGAGCACCGCGGTGCCGTTGGCGCCGACCCGCTTGCCGGTGACGGCGCCGGCGTTCTCGTCCAAATCCCCCACGCATTCCTTGCCCAGGAATGCCAGTTGGCAGGCTTCTCATTGCCACAGCCGGGCAACTATGCGGCCGGTCACGTCTTTATGCCGCGCGATCAGCGCGTGCGCGAGAACTGCGAACGGATTTGGAGCCGCATCATTGCGGAGGAGGGACTTCGTCTCATCGGCTGGCGCAACGTTCCAGTCGACAATTCTTCCCTTTCGCAGATGGTGATCGCAACCGAACCGGTACACCGGCAGGTCTTCATTGGTCGCGGCGACTTCCAGGGCGATCAGGACGCTTTTGAACGCAAACTGTATGTCGCTCGCAAGCGCGTTTCAAACGCGGTACTTGCCGAGTACAAGCGGCGCAACCACGGCCATTACACCGTCTCGTTGTCGACCCGGACCCTGGTTTACAAGGGCATGTTTCTGTCCTTCCAGGTCAAGGCCTACTACAAGGACTTGAGCGATCCGCGCTTCACCAGCGCCCTCGCCCTCGTCCACCAGCGCTTCTCAACCAACACCTTCCCGTCCTGGCCCCTCGCCCACCCCTATCGGATGGTCGCACACAACGGCGAGATCAACACCTTGCGCGGCAACGTCAACTGGATGGCGGCGCGGCAGTCGTCCGTATCAACGCCGCTGTTCGGCGACGACATTTCAAAACTGTGGCCCATCTCCTATGAGGGCCAATCCGACACCGCCTGCTTCGACAACGCCCTCGAGTTCCTCACCATGGGCGGCTATTCGCTGTCGCATGCGGCGATGATGCTGATCCCTGAAGCTTGGGCGGGCAACCCGCTGATGGATCAGGAACGCCGCGCGTTCTACGAATACCATGCCGCTCTCATGGAGCCCTGGGACGGCCCCGCTGCTGTCGCCTTCACCGACGGCCGCCAGATCGGCGCCACTCTGGACCGCAACGGCCTGCGCCCCGCCCGCTATCTCGTGACCCGCGATGACATCGTCATCATGTCCTCCGAATCCGGCGTCCTGCCGGTCAAAGAAGAGGATATCGTCCAGAAATGGCGTCTGCAGCCTGGCAAGATGCTGCTCATCGACCTGGAAAAAGGCTCCATTGTTTCCGACGAGGAGCTGAAAGCCGAAATCGCCGCTAGCCACCCTTACGACCGCTGGCTGCAAAGTTCCCAGATCCACGTCTCCGACCTGCCTTTGCCGGCGCGCGTCCCCGCTTCGCGCCATGGCAACCTATCCCTGCTCGATCTGCAACAGGCCTTTGGCTACACCCAGGAAAGCCTGAAATTTCTGCTGTCGCCAATGGCGGAAACAGCCCAGGAAGCGATCGGTTCAATGGGGACCGATACGCCGATTTCAGCGTTGTCCTCTCGCCCCAAGTTGCTGCACACCTACTTCAAGCAGAACTTCGCCCAGGTCACAAACCCGCCGATTGACTCGATCCGCGAAGAGCTCGTCATGAGCCTCGTGTCCTTTATCGGCCCGCGCCCCAATATCCTCGACCTGGAGGGCACTTCAAAACAGAAGCGTCTCGAAGTCGACCAACCTATTTTGACGAATGAAGACCTCGAGCGGATCCGCTCGATCGGCGAGGTTAAGGACAACAACTTCTCCTCCATCACGATCGACATTACCTACCCCACCGAAAACGGTGCCGACGGTATGGAGACCGCGATCGACTGCGCCTGCGCCGAAGCCGAAGAAGCCGTCTTGTCCGGCGGCTACAACATCATCATCCTGTCGGATCGCTCCACCGGTCCCGACCGGATACCGATTCCATCCCTGTTGGCGACCTCCGCCGTGCATCATCACTTGATCCGTGAAGGCCTGAGGACCCGCGTCGGTATCGTCGTGGAGACTGGAGAAGCTTACGAGGTCAACCAGTTCTGCACGCTGGCAGGCTATGGCGCCGAAGCCATCAATCCTTATCTCGCCTTTGAAACTCTCGAGGGAATGTTGCCCGATCTCGAAGGCGACCTCGCCGCCGATGACGTTAAGGCCCATTACATCAAGGCGCTTGGCAAGGCGATGCTGAAGGTGATGGCCAAAATGGGCATCTCGACATACCAGTCCTATTGCGGCGCCCAGATCTTTGACGCGGTTGGCCTGAAGACCTCCTTCGTTGAAAAGTACTTCACAGGCACGCACACCCAAATCGAGGGCGTGGAGCTTGCCGAGATCGCCCGCGAGACCGCGGAACGGCACCTGCTGGCGTTTGGCGAGTCGCCGGTACTGAAGAATATGCTGGATGTCGGCGGCGAGTACGCTTTCCGC
>JAUWFF010000270.1 GCA_030607105.1 Filomicrobium sp. | reverse complement strand
GCTCGAGCATATGCTGGCTCATTTCTGGGTGGTTTTTCAGCATGGCTTCGAACTCGGCATGCCGGAAGCAGCACAATTCTACGTGTGTGGCAGCCTCGGCGAAATAAGGCACCCTTCGCGAAAAGACCCGGCCGAGAAAATCCGGAGGGAAGAGCAGGCCGACGATCTGCTGGCGACCATCGAGGAGGAGCTTTGAAAGCTTGACCACACCCGAACTCACAGCAGCAAGCAGGTAAGGCTCATCGTCCCCTGACAGGATGGTTTGACCGGGCTTGTATTGTCGGTGATGAGCGATCCGGCTCAGCCGGCCCACTTCCAGTCCAGTTAACGCGCTGCAAATCCCGCTTTCACGAGCGATGCAAGTTTGGCATCTCTCCGGTGCCTGATGCTCATCACTTTGCATTCTCGTACCGTCCGCTGGCAAAAAGACATGTGTGGCTTATTCAAAGGGAAACCCTAAGCATCAAGCCGAGCCGGCTCAGTCCTTTTGACAGGTGCGTGCTACGGCTTGATGACCCTATGCTTTTACAGACCGAATTGGCGAACAAATCGACGGCACCGCTCACAATGTTACGATGATTTTTCCAAAAACGTCGCGGCTTTCCAGTCGCGCAAGTCCCAACCCGATGTCTTTAAGCAAAAGAGTGCTGTCTATAACGGGACTTACGTCGCCAGCCGCCATCTTCTCCATAACGGCTCGCATGTTCTCCAACGTGCAGCCGAAGCTTCCAAAAAGTCGCAATTGCTGTTGAAACAAGGTGAATAAGTTCGTTTTGGCCTGGATTCCGGTCGTCGAACCGCAGGTCACAAGCCGCCCGCCGCGCTTCAGCGCGAACAGGCTTCCTGCCCAAGTATCCGGTCCAACATGCTCAAAAACGACATCAACACCTTGTTTGCGCGTCAGCCGTCGGGCTTGGCTCTCGAAAGACTGATTGCGGTAGTTGATGACATGATCGGCGCCTAGCGCGCGGGCCTTTTCGCCTTTCTCATCACTGCCCACCGTTGTGATCACGGTTGCTCCGGCGGACTTGCAAAGCTGTATCGCGGCCGAGCCGATGCCCGAACCGCCTGCATGAACGAGCACGGTTTCGCCCGATCGCAGTTTCGCGTTGTCGAACAGCATGTGCTCAGGCGTGCCGAACGTGATGCTGGCAAGCGCAGCAGCAGTCGCGTCAACGCCGTCAGGCGCACGGACAGCCAGGCGCGCCGGGATGTTCATGAGCTCACGGCAGAAGCCATCGATATGGAAGCCATAGATATTACCAACCGATCCGCCTGTTTCGCAAAAGTTGTCGCGTCCATCGAGGCACGACGGGCAGTTCCCGCAGGTGAGCGCGCCGTAAAGCGCCACGACATCACCGACGGCCAAACCAGTGACCCCGTCGCCGGTTGCCACGACCTCGCCAGCGGCCTCGGCGCCCGCGATGACGGGCAGCTTTCGCTTGGCGAATGCCATGCCCCGCCAGCCCCAGACATCGATGTGGTTCAATGCGACCGCCCGTATCCGAACCTGCACCTCGCCCGCGGCCGGACCATCTGGCGGGTCAATGTCACACAATCTCAGGTCGCGTTCCCCGTGTATCTGCAGCGCCTGCATGATAGCCCGCCTCCCTCTTAGCCCCTGACTAGTTCTTGATACCGACGCTCGCGGATAGGCCGCCGTCGATCGTCAGCTCGGCACCCGTTATGTAGCCCGCCTCGGGCGAGAGCAGGTAGCACACCAGTCCGGCGATTTCGTTCGGCCGAGCAAACCGGCCGCATGGAATCTGTTTTTCGACCAGCTCCCGATTGCCCTCATAGGCTGCGAGCATTTCTGTATCGACGTAGCCGGGAGCGATGACATTGGCGGTGACGCCTTTACGCGCCACCTCGACGGCGAGTGACTTCATGTAGCTCGCCATCGCACCCTTGGTCGCCGCATAGCTGGCATTCCCCTGAGCACCCTGATGCGCCACGATCGATCCTATACCAACAATCCGGCCGGCCCGCGCCCGCATCATCGGTCTCAAGGCCGCCGCAGCGAGGCGTGTCATAGCCCAGAAGTTGATCTGCATGATCTGTTCCGCGCGCGGCTGATCAATCATCGCGGCAAGTTTGTCGTAGGGGGCTCCCGAATTATGCACAAAGCCGTAAAGGTCTGACCAGTTCGCCAACTCCTGCGCCAGTGCATCGACCTCGTCGGTGTTCGCAAGGTCAGCGCGAAGGACGGTAAACTTCTGAGTCGGATATTGCTGCTCCAAAGTAGCGCGCAGCACCTCTGCCGTCGAAGCTGAGTTGCGATACGAAAAGGCCACGTCGTATCCCGCCGCCGCCAGCGCCTCGACGATCTCCTTGCCAATGCCCCGGCCACCACCCGTTACGAGCACGAGTTTTTCCTTGCGGCTCACGTGCAGCCTGCCTCCTGGCATCTCTGGCTTCCCTAAGATGGCTCGGCGGAGAACACCGCACAGACGTTCTGACCGCCAAAACCGAATGAATTCGATAGCACCGACCCGACCTTCGCCGGACGGCTTTTGTTCGCCACCACATCGAGCGGAATGGCCGGATCGGGCACGTCGTAGTTCATCGTCGGCGGCAATATTCCAGTCATGAGTGTCTTCACGGAAAACACTGCCTCGACACCACCGGCAGCGATAAGCGTATGCCCGATCATGGATTTGTTGGAGCTCACCGGAATGCCGTGAATGGCTTCGCCGAATACTGCTTTCAGTGATTGATATTCCATCTTGTCGTTTTCTGGTGTGCCGGTTCCATGCGCATTGACGTAGTCGATCGACTCCGGACCGAGACACGCATCTTCGAGCGCCTTGACCATCGCTCCGATGATCGCTGAGCCGTCGGGTTTCGATCGGGTGCGGTGGAATGTGTCAGCGCGCTCCCCGCAGCCACGAACGACGCCCAGGATCCGGGCGCCCCGCGCCTTGGCCGCGTCGTACGCTTCAAGAACCAGCGCTGCGGCGCCCTCGGCGATGACAAAGCCGTTGCGGTCCTTGGCAAACGGTCGTGACGCCTTTTCCGGCGGATCGTTGTGGGTTGACAGCGCCGACAATAAGGCGAAGCGGATCAGGCCTTCGGGATGCACCGTCGCATCAACGCCCATGCACAAGGCGGCATTGGTTTCCCCGCGCCGGATCGTTTCCAGTCCGAGTTGAACCGCGGTGACCCCCGAGGCACAGGCCGTGCAAACGGAGATCGGCTGGCCCTGGGTCCCGAAAGCATCGGCCAGTCTTTCCGACAGACTGGCAAACCTCGCATGATCAGCGAGGTCCTCGAACACGCGTCTGTTGTCGGCCTTCCGCACAATCGATGCCATGTTTCGGTAGGCGTTTTGGAATTCGTCGCCGCGGATCTTCTCGAACACCGATTGCAGCTGTGGCCATTCGAGCTCGGAGGGCGGCGTTGCAATGAACAAAGGTCCAGGAAAGCTGCCTGTGCGGCCGATGTCGGCTTGTTCAACCGCCTCTTGCGCCGCCGCCGAAGCCATGGCGCGCGATAACTCGTAGGCAGAGTACGGCTCGACCCCCATGAAATCCACGCAACCCGCGACGTTCGAGTTAAGGCCTTCGGTGG
>JAUWFF010000243.1 GCA_030607105.1 Filomicrobium sp. | reverse complement strand
AGCTTTCGACCAGGCCGAGATTGTGAACAGCTGCTGTGGTCTTCGCCATCTTGGCTCCTTAGCGTTTGTTGTCTGAGGGCATTCTCTGTGGCGCTTGTGCCATCATACCGGCTCCCCGGATATCACGAGACTTGCATTCTGTCCGCCGAAGCCGAACGAATTCGACAGCACGTTGGTGACTTTGGCCTGCCGGCTGCGGTTCGGCACAACATCGAGTGGAATATCAGGATCGGGCAGTTCGTAGTTGATCGTCGGCGGCAGGGTCCCATCATGAATACTCATCAGCGAGAAAGCCGCTTCGATCGCGCCCGCTGCCGTCAATGTATGTCCGATCATCGATTTGTTAGAACTGATCGGTGTGCTTTTTACGCCCTCGCCGAGAACCGCTTTGAGTGACAAGTATTCCATCTTGTCGTTTTCCTGGGTCCCCGTGCCATGCGCGTTGATGTAGTCGATTTCGCCGGGCTCGACGCCGGCATCGGCAAGGGCGGCCCGAATGGCGCCGATGATGGGTTTGCCTTCCGGGTGCGTGCGGGTCCGATGGAACTCGTCAGCGCGTTCCCCGCAACCTCGGACCACCCCGAGAATCGTTGCGCCGCGTGCTTTTGCCGCCTCATAGGATTCCAATACAAATGCACCGGCGCCCTCGGCCATGACGAAGCCACCCCGGTCTTTGGCAAACGGACGGGAAGCCTCGTGCGGAGGCTCATTGTGCGTCGATAGGGCAGAGAGCAGCGAGAATCGGATCAGCGCTTCGGCGTGCACGGACCCGTCCGTGGCGACGCACAACGCTGCATCCGTATCGCCCCTACGAATAGCTTCGACACCAAGCATGATAGCGGTTGCCCCCGAAGCACATGCTGTCGAAAGCGAAACCGGCAACCCCTGTGTGCCGAACTCCTGCGCTAAAGTTTCAGCGACGCTGGCGAACTGGAACTCCGCGAACACTTCCGTGAAGCGGCCCGACCTCGCGGCTTTGAGAAGCTGCCGGTAACCTTCCTCAGGAGCTTCACCGTCGGGGCTGGCAAACAGCGCCTTTCGCTGCGGCCACTCGAGCTCGGTCGGCGGGGTTGCCAGAAAGAGCGGCCCCGGAAAGCTGGCACTTTCCCCCAGTTCTGATTGAGCCAGGGCTTCGTATGCGGCCTCGGAGGCCATCGCGGTTGATAGCGCTGGTGCCGAGTACGCCTCAAGCTCCATGAAGTCGACCGTGCCCGCAACCGTTGTTCTCAGTCCGTCCGTTGGAAACCGCGTGATGTGGTGCAAACCAGACCGGCCGCTTGTCACCGCTTTCCAGTTTTCGTGTTTGCCGCGGCCAAGAGATGTGATCACTCCAAAGCCAGTGACGACCACAACAGGCCGGCCTTTGTCGTCTGTCAGCGGTTTGCCCATGAGTCCCCTGTCAATTGTTGCTAGCGGGTTCGACGAGGGCAAATCCCTCGCCGCGCCAGTGTCCCCTGCCCGTTACGATTGCGTGGTCCAAACGACCGTCACGGATGCGTTCACGACCCGAGTCATCGAAAGGGTCGTAAAGTGCTCGTTTCCTGATAGCCATGGCCGCGAGCGCGACGCCGGCGGGGAAGTGCGCCTCGACTGAATGACCGAGCATCGTTCCGTAGGCCCGGATCGCTGGGGTAAGTCCCAGATCATCCAGATGGTCAATCCACTTCAGCTCTTCACCAGTTGCAGGTTCTGCGCCGCTGGCACCGCTTAGGATGCCGAGCGGTCCGTTAATCTCCGAAGCTAATGAGGTGAGCTCCGCGTTCGTTGCCGAACCGTTTGTCTCGCCAACTATGCCCCTACGGCCAGAATGGACGCATGAGACCTTTGCGTAAGCCCGCTTGCCGCGCGCAATAGCATGCGTGTTGCTTTCTAGAACAAGAAACGCGCCAAGACTTCCCATGACGAAGCCGCCCCCGTTGCCTGCCCTGTTCCAAACAGACTTGAAGGGGTGGTGCCACAGCGAGCCACACAGTTCATAGACGAGTCCCAGGTCTGCACGCTCGGCATTGAATGCACCGCCGACCAAGAAAAGCTGTCCTTGTCTGCACCCGATGCGCCGAACGGCATCTTCGATCGCTGACACACCCGCCATTTCCTCGCCTTTGTAAGTTCGCGAGGAGCCCGCCACCCCATGCACGATTTGGATGTTGCCAGCAAGCAGGTTCGACAATTCCGCAAGGTAGAGAGTCGGTCGAAATGAAGTTTGCAGCAAACGGTTGAGAAGCACCCCTCGCTCGCCCGGTCCACCATTTCCATTCGTCAGCGCATTGAGGATGTTTGCGTCCGCTGCCTCGTCGCGCTCACCGTTGCCGGCCGCGACCACCAGATCGGTTCTGCCAAGCAGCTCAGGGTCTCTCGCCAATCCCGCGTCCTCAAGCGCAAGCCCCGCCGCATAGACACCGATGCGCTGCCACTGGCCCATCTGCCGAACATCGCCTTTGCGCTCGATTTGCTTGGAAAAATCAATCTCTCCTAGAGCATGTACCGGATAGGGGGCGAAGCGAGCTTCATCGACCGCTGATCGGGGATTGACTGCCGAAAGCGCCGCCCAGTGCGCGTCGGCGCCCTCACCGAGTGAGCTGACGAGCCCAAGGCCGGTGATCCAGACTTCTGGCCGTTGCGGGTCCACCTGCCTTCCTCTTGTTTGGCTCATGATGCTCCACCGTCTTGAACAATGGATGGTCTGATAAATGGTCCCGCTGGCGGCAAAAAAAGCTGATTAAAATCATGTTTGTCTAGAATTGCTTGGATAACGGCTCGCACCTAGGCACCGCCCGTCTGAATGAACTGATGCGGTTGCAGCACACAACCCTCGCTATCGCTCCTTTGGTCCACCAGCTTCTTTGCCCAACTAAGCCTCAGGCAGCGTATCTCGCCCTCGCAGCGCTCGTGCCCCAGCTGCGACCCTTCCGACGTCAGAAAGGACGCAAGCGTGCCTCCGCTCAAAGGTATTTCCGCAACTCCGTCAGACTGTCCGTTCGTGCTTTTGAGGACGCGTAGTTTGCCGCCTCTGTCATCACAGATCTTGTTGAGATAGAGCAAACAGGTCACGAACTCGTCGTGTTGCTCCGGCTCGGCGCTGTCGGCGTCGTGGCGCTCCCACCCTCGAACTGAAATCATCACCGACTCATCGGACAGTTCCACGCCATACTTTTTTGCGATGATGGATCGGAAAGTTGGTGTCTGTAATTCAGCAATGAGTTCGCCGAACGCCGGCCCGTAGATCAATTCGGAAAGAGCAAAAACTCCGGCCTCCGCGATCTGTGGAAAATCCGCCCGTACCGCGGCAAGGTCGACCGCGCCAAGCACCCCAGGTGCTAGGAAAAAATTTAGTGGTTCGGTCCTGACAGGTGCATTCGCGATGGCTTCCAAGTTAAGCACTTCGTTCCCCGATGCTGACCCGGCCTCCAACCGCGGAGACAGCCCCGCGATTCCCACCTTGGATCTTGCTTCACGAGATAGGGGCCTGTCCTGACACAGATCATACTTGGCAAATGCGCTGTGTGTACGGGTGAGCAGAATCCCGCACGTGCCGCGAACTGGTTAGACGGTCGTTACCCAGCTTCTTTGACGAGTGCCTCGAGGTCGGGCACGGAAAACTCACGCCGTCCATTGAGGTGAATGATGTTCTTTTCGTTCAGAACCTTGATCTGCCGAATAACGGTTTCGTAGGTGAGACCCAGGAAGTCGGCCATTTCTTCCCGCTTGAGATGCAGTTCGAAACCGACATTCCCACTGTTGCCGTTTGTCGCGGACGGCACGAGTTTGGAGCGCGTCACGAGAAAATAGAGCAGGCTCGCCACACGCTCCTTTGCCGTCTTGCGACCTAGCAGCACCATCCAGTCGTGTGCCGTGTCAAG
>JAUWFF010000252.1 GCA_030607105.1 Filomicrobium sp. | reverse complement strand
ACAGTCCCGCCCCGAGAACCTGCACAATTCTTCATCAAACGAACGCAAATCGGCAACACCCTGACCGGATTGTGGCCTAGCCGGCGGCCATTCGAGCAATCTCTTAACGCACCGCTGACGTTCGCTGATATTGAATAGGCTGGAATGATTTAGGTGAGGTCACATGATTTGCTGGCTCCGCGAAGGGCGCGTGCTTTTTGCATTGTTCTCCTTCACAGCGCTGATTTTCGTATCTCCGGCGACTAACGCACAGGATGGGGTTGGCACCACAACGTACAGTGTCGGTCTCGGCGGCAGCGTCGGGATCCGGCCAAAGTATGAAGGTTCCAAGGAATACGAGGCCTATGGCTTCCCGCTCATTCTGCCCAAGTTTGGCGGCGATAACGCTTTCGCGGGCCGCGTGAAGTTCCGCGGTATCGACGACGTACGTATCCGCGCCTTTGACGCAGGCGGCTTCGAGATTGGCCCGCTGGCCGGCTACGTGTTTGGCCGCGACGAGGATGATGGCGACCTATTGCGCGGACTTGGCGAGGTCGACGACGGCCTGGTTCTAGGCGGCTACGCCGGCTACCGGTTCGGCATCGTCATGCTTGACGTCTCGTATCACCATATCGTTAGCGGTACTGACGATGGTTATTTCATCCGCGCTGGCGCTGAAGTCGAGGGCTACGTGGCGCCGCGCGTCAAGGCTGTGGCGAGGGTCGGAACAACGTTCGCTGATGATAATTATATGACCTCCTATTTCGGTGTGAATGCCATCCAGTCGATTAATTCCGCCGCCGGCCTGCCCGTTTATGACGCCGATGGCGGGCTCAAGGACGTCCACTTCGGCCTGGCTGCCGTGATTGATCTGACGGACCGTTGGAAACTTCGGGCCGGCGGCAAATATGCGCGCCTGCTCAATGACGCAGCGGATAGTCCGGTCATCGAGACCAAGGATCAGTTTTCTGGCATTGTCGGGCTCAGCTACCGCTTCGATTGGCAGAGGTAGGACCTCGGGACGATCCGCTACAGGATAGTTTCGCTGCGACAACCTGATCGATCTCGTTGCCGCCGGCAGTCCGTTCGAGTAACGAAAAGCCATGGCAAAACTAGTAAAGCTTAAGCGGCTCGCGTCCGATCAGCCGAAGCCAGGCATCATCCATGTGCGCGGCGCGCGCGAGCATAATCTAAAAGACGTCGACTTGGAGATCCCACGCGACGCCCTCGTCGTGTTCACGGGGCTGTCGGGCTCGGGCAAGTCATCCTTGGCATTCGATACGATCTATGCGGAAGGCCAGCGACGCTACGTCGAAAGCCTATCGGCCTACGCGCGACAGTTCCTGCAGATGATGCAAAAGCCCGACGTCGATCATATCGACGGGCTATCGCCTGCGATCTCCATTGAGCAAAAGACGACTTCGAAAAACCCGCGTTCAACGGTCGGTACGGTGACGGAGATCTATGACTACCTGCGCTTGCTGTTCGCGCGGGTAGGCGTGCCGCACTCCCCTGCGACGGGACTGCCGATCGAGAGCCAGACGGTGACGCAGATGGTCGACCGGGTGCTGGAGCTGCCCGAGGGGACACGGATCTACCTTATGGCACCGATCGTCCGTGGGCGGAAAGGTGAATACAGGAAGGAACTGGCGGACCTTCAGAAAAAAGGCTTCCAGCGGGTCAAGGTCGACGGCAAGCTCCATGAAATCCCTGACGTGCCGGCGCTTGATAAGAAATACAAGCACGATATCGACGTGGTGGTGGATCGCATCGTGGTGCGGCCGGATGCGGCGGCGCGCCTGGCGGACAGCTTCGAGACGGCGCTTGAGCTTGCCGATGGCATCGCGATTGTCGAGTTCGCCGACAAACCGCTGACCAAGGCGGCCATGTCGGGGGCCAACAAATCGAAAAACGAAACGCACGAGCGGATCGTGTGTTCCGCGCGGTTCGCCTGCCCGGTGTCCGGTTTCACCATCGACGAAATCGAGCCCCGGCTGTTCTCGTTCAACGCTCCGGCAGGGGCATGCGCGACCTGCGACGGGCTCGGCACACAACTTCAGTTCGAGCCGGACCTGGTGGTCCCGGATGGTTCGCTGTCTCTGGCCGATGGCGCGATTTACCCATGGGCAAAGACGGGGGCGACCTCGCCTTACTTCGAGCAGACGCTGGAAGCCCTGGCGCGGCACTATGGCGTCTCAATGCGGACGCCGTGGGAGCGCCTTCCCAAACACGTACAGCTTGCCATCTTGTTCGGCTCGGCGGGTGAAGAGGTCGAGTTCATCTATGAGGACGGGCTCCGGCGCTATCGCAACGCCAAACCGTTTGAAGGAGTCATCGGCAATATCGATCGGCGCTGGCGGGAGACCGACTCGGACTGGGTGCGCGAGGAGCTGTCGCGGTATCAGCTGGCGCATCCGTGCGAGGAATGCAACGGCAATCGCCTGAAACCACAGGCGCTGGCGGTAAAAATCAACGGTCTGCACATCGGTGAAATCTGCGACATGTCAATCCGCAACGCGGGGCCTTGGTTCCTTGAGCTGCCTGATCACTTGAGTGCCAAACAGCTGGAAATCGCGACGCGCATTTTGAAGGAGATCAACGAGCGGCTGAAGTTCCTCAATGATGTCGGGCTGGAATACCTCACCTTGTCGCGCAGCTCGGGCACGCTGTCGGGTGGTGAATCGCAGCGCATCCGGCTGGCCTCACAGATCGGCTCGGGGCTGACCGGTGTGCTTTACGTGCTGGACGAGCCTTCAATCGGGTTGCATCAGCGCGACAACGACAGGCTTCTGGGAACTTTGAAGCATCTCAGGGATCTGGGCAACACGGTGCTGGTGGTCGAGCACGATGAGGACGCGATCCTGACTGCCGATCATGTCGTCGACATCGGGCCCGGCGCCGGTGTACATGGCGGCGAGATCATTGCGCAGGGGCCGCCGGAAGCCATTCAGTCATCGAAGACCAGCCTGACGGGCAAGTATCTGTCGGGCGAGCTTTCCGTTGCCATCCCGGCCGAGCGGCGCCCGCCCAACCCAAAGAAGACGTTGAAGGTGATCGGCGCGCGTTCCAACAACCTGCAGGACGTGACCGCCGAAATTCCGCTGGGGCTATTCACCTGCGTCACCGGCGTATCGGGAGGTGGCAAGTCGACCTTGCTGATCGACACCATCTACCGGGCGGTTGCCCGGCGGCTCAACGGCGCACGCGCGCATCCGGGTGAACACGGTCGCATCATTGGCCTGGAACACCTCGACAAGGTGATCGACATCGACCAGTCGCCGATCGGGCGCACGCCGCGCTCCAATCCGGCAACCTACACGGGTGCCTTCACGCCGATCCGCGAGTGGTTTACCGGGCTGCCGGAAGCGCAAGCGCGCGGCTATCAGCCGGGGCGTTTCTCCTTCAACGTCAAGGGCGGGCGGTGTGAAGCCTGCCAGGGCGACGGTGTCATCAAGATCGAGATGCACTTCCTGCCCGACGTCTACGTGACCTGCGACCAGTGCAAGGGTAAGCGCTACAACCGCGAAACGCTGGACGTGCGCTACCGCGACAAGTCGATCGCCGACGTGCTCGACATGACGGTGGAAGAGGGCGCGGACTTCTTCAAGGCGGTGCCATCGATCCGTGACAAGCTGCAAACGCTGAAACGGGTTGGCCTGAGTTACATCCACATTGGGCAGCAGGCGACGACGCTGTCGGGCGGCGAGGCGCAGCGCGTGAAGCTGTCG
>JAUWFF010000284.1 GCA_030607105.1 Filomicrobium sp. | reverse complement strand
AAAGCGTGCGAGCAGCTCCGGACGCGAGTTTTTTAGCCGGGCCAAGGTGACGTGTGGCTTGAATGGACGAGCCGGCGGTTCTAGACCCGCTGCGCGGGCGGCACGCTCGTTGCCGCGGGCGAGCCGCTCCAGCTCCTCGCCGGCTTCAACGCCCGCCCAGATGATGCGCGGATCACGGCCGCCAAATGTGCCGAGGCCGACTATGCGCATGGGAAACGCGGATACTTCGATGCCGGCCAGTGAGTCAGAGAATTCGGAGGCCGCTCGGTTGTCGACATCGCCAACAAAACGCAGGGTCAGGTGGAGGTCGTCCATGTCGATCCAGCGCGTGCCCGGCAACGGCTGATTAAGATCGCTTAGATCCTCGCGGATACTCTCGGGCAACTCGATTCCGCTGAACAAGCGCGGCATGGTGAGCCCTCCCAATGTTCTCGGCTCTCAAGCGGAGCACTTGCAATCCTGCTTTGTGCACCGTTGTCCGGTTCCCCGCCTCATGTTGAGCATCGCGCTTGCGGATACGCAATTGCTTTCAGGCGGCCGCCGGTGGGTAACGTTTGAGGCCTGTTCAACCCTAACTAGACTTAACCCGTTCGATTAGCGCTTCAACCTTGGGCAGGATCCCCGAGACAATTCGTGCGACACCCTCAGTATTGGGGTGCAGGCCGTCGTCGAGATTCAGCTTCGGATCAAGCGCGACGCCCTCCATGAAGAACGGGTAGAGCAAGGCGCCGTGGCGCTCAGCGAGTTCAGGATAGATGCCTTCGAAACTGTCAACGTAGTCTTTGCCCCAATTTTGCGGCGAACGCATTCCGGCGAGCAGAACGTGTATTCCACGCTTGCTGAGGCTCGCTAAGATTTGATCGAGGTTGGCGCGCGCCTTTTGCGGGTCAATGCCGCGCAGGGCGTCATTGGCGCCAAGTTCGAGGATGACAGCCTCGGTGCCGGGCGGTACCGCCCAATCGATGCGCTGCAGACCGCCGCTTGTGGTGTCGCCGGAAACGCCCGCGTTAGTCACGGTGACATTGTGGCCGCGGCTTTCCAGCGCTTTTTGCAATTGCGCCGGGAATGCTGCCGCCGGCGGCAAGCCGAAGCCCGCGGTCAGGCTGTCGCCGAAGGCCACTATCTGAATTATGTCCGGAGACTCTGGTTCATCGGCGGCGACCTGCCCAATTGTGCAGGCGCACAGAAATGCCGCCCACATCAGGGCTTTTATTGTTTTGAGCGGCTGTTCATATGTTGCCACGACCATTATCCCACCTCACTCGTCATCCACCAGTGTCGTTCTGGCGTTTCTTGTCAGCAGCGGTTCTAACACTCACCTTCATGCCGTAAAGACGGTGTCCCGACGGAGTCCGCATCCCTTGAACGAACCGATCATCAAACTCCATGGCCTGCGCTTGTCCTTGCAAAGCCGCGCCGGCACCGTCGAAATTCTGCGTGGCATAGATTTGCAGATCGCTCATGGCCAGTCCGTGGCGGTATTGGGACCTTCGGGCTCGGGGAAGACATCGCTTTTGATGGTGATCGCCGGGTTGGAGCGGGCCACGGGCGGCTCGGTAACTGTTGAGGGGGCAGATCTGACGGCGCTGGATGAAAATGGTTTGGCGCTGCTGCGTGGTGAGAAGATCGGCATCGTGTTTCAGTCATTCCATCTGGTGCCGACCATGACGGCGCTGGAAAATGTTGCCCTGCCTCTGGAATTTCAAGGCCGCGGAGAAGCCTTCGAGGCTGCGCGCGAATTGCTTGGTGAAGTCGGGCTAGAGCACCGCCTACATCATTTCCCGGCGGAGTTGTCCGGTGGCGAGCAGCAGCGCGTGGCGATCGCAAGGGCGCTTTCGACACGGCCCCGGCTGATCCTGGCTGATGAACCCACCGGTAATCTCGACGGTGAGACAGGCCGGCAGATCATCGATCTACTTTTTTCGTTGCACCGCCGTTCTCAGGCAACGCTGGTTTTGGTCACGCACGATGAAGCGCTTTCCCGTCGGTGTCAGAGAACGGTCCGCATGGGTGATGGGCACATCTTGTCCGATGACCTCGTGAGCGCAGCATGACGGCGTCCGCAGGCAAGCCAATGCGGATGCCTCTAGCGGCGCGGATTGCCGCCCGGCAGATGCGCAGTGGCTTTGAAGGCTTCGTCGTTTTCATGGCTTGCGTGGCCCTCGGCGTGATGGTCATTGCGGCGATCGGCGCTCTAGCGAACGCGCTGGTTATCGGGCTGGAACGGCAAGGCCGCCAGATCATTGGCGGCGACATTTCGATCTCCAGGATGCATGCCCGCGCGACGCCGGACGAACGCGCGGCATTAGACCGTGTCGGCTTGATCAGTGAAACGGCCACCATGCGGGTGATGGCGCGGACGCTCGACGGCAAGGAGCAGATCCTGGCTGAGCTGAAGAGCGTCGATGATACGTATCCGCTGGTCGGTGAAATGAAGCTGAAGGGAGATGCAAAGCTCGATGAGGCGCTGGCCAAGGGTGCTGTTGTCGAGCCAATCCTCATGGAGCGGCTGGCGCTCAGCATCGGAGATGAATTCCAACTCGGATCGGCATCAATCAAGATCAGCGGCGTCATCGCAAAGGAACCCGATGGCCTACTGGACCGGCTTACCTATGGTCCGCGGATTCTGTTTTCGACAATGCTGTTGGAACAGACGGGGCTACTGAAGCCCGGAGCGCTGATCCGCTGGCGCTATGCCATCGCGTTGCAAGGTGACGGCAAAGACAACGCCGAGGCCCTCGCATCAGCGCGCGCGGAGCTCAAGAAGGATCTGTCCGCCGGCGGCTTCACAATCGTTGACCGTTCCGATCCGTCGCCACAGGTACGCCGGACCTTGGAGCGCTTGAGGCAGTTTCTTACGCTTATCGGACTGACAGCGCTGATCGTTGGCGGTGTGGGGATCGCGAATGCCGTCACGAACTACATCGACCGGAGACGTCGGACGATCGCCACCATGAAATCCCTGGGCGCCAACAATCAAATAATCTTCAGCGTGTTCATGGTTCAGATACTGGCAATCACGCTGATCGGGATCGCGTTGGGGCTTGCCGGTGGGCTCATTATCCCAAGCATTCTAAAGGCTCTTTACGGCGATCTCCTACCCATTCCGCCGGTCATCTCAATCTCACTTGGCAGCCTCATGGCGGCCTCCATTTACGGTCTGCTGGTCGCCCTTCTTTTTTCGCTGTGGCCGCTGGGGCGGGCGGAGCTCATCTCGCCGGCGGTGCTGTTTCGGGACCAGGTTGGGCAGACTTCGGGACTACCCCGGTGGCCAATCATGGCGGCGACCTTCGGGACCGGGTTGGTCTTGCTGCTGCTAGCGATATTTTCCTCCGACACTCCATGGGTTGCAGCCTATTTCGCCGCCGGGCTCAGTCTGATCCTGCTCTTGTTTTACGGGCTGGGGCACCTGGTGACGTGGGTGACCCGGCGTATCCCCCGGCCGACAACACCCGAACTCGCCATCGCTCTTGGCAGCATCGCCGCACCGGGCGGT
>JAUWFF010000355.1 GCA_030607105.1 Filomicrobium sp. | reverse complement strand
ATGTGCGTGCGGGTTAGGTCACGTCAGGGTGGTCATTGTCAAGCCTCGTGCTTCTTATTTCGGTTCAGCATCGGTCCATTGGCTTTTGATATGCCGGCCTGTCCAGCGGCCATAACGCCATGGCTGCAACAGATGGCGTTCGTCGCGGATGTCGGGGGCGGGGTCATAGCCCGCCGACCCCCAGGGATGACAGCGGGTGAGCCGCGAGAGCGTCAGCCAAAATCCACGCCACGGCCCGTTCCGGTCGATTGACTGGAGTGCGTAGTCCGAGCAGGTCGGCAGGTGGCGGCATTGCCAGCCGACGTAGGGTTTGAGCGTCCAGCGGTAGAGATGGATCGGCAGTTTCAGCAAAGTGCCGGCTAGGCTCAAGCGGGTTGCTCCGTGGCGTTGCTGGTGACCCTTGTCTTGGCACCCGGTCCCGACGCTGCGGTGCCGGCCTGTGCGATCTTGTCCATGGCCTCAAGCACGGCCTGAAAAACAAGCTGTGTTGAAGGATGGCGGGCCTTGTAGTCCCGCACCGGTTCCAGGACCGCCAAATCAGCCCAGCGGCCGTTGGGCGGAGGGCCATCTTCCTTCAGCATGGCGCGGACAGTTTCGGCGATCTGCCGCATTTCTTCTTGGCCGGTGCCAATGATCTCGCGGCCGACGACAGAGGCTGCGGCCTGCCCGAGAAGGCAAGCTTTGACCGATTGGCCGTAATCGGTGACCACGCCATCATGCATTTTCAGGTCGATGCTAACGGTGGAACCGCACAATTTGGAGTGCGCAGTGGCGCTTGCGTCTGGATCGGCCAGACGGGTACATCGGGGAATGGCGGCTGCCAGCTCCAGAATTCGGTTTGAATAAATGTCGTCGAGATCGGTCATTCGAAATTTGCCTTGACTGCCGGACCTTTGGCGGGACTTGGTGGCCGCGCTTTAGTTTATATAGTCTGTTACGCGGGAAGAGCGAACTAGTGCCTTTTCGCGCCAGTCCCTTTTTTGTTCGTGTCGCACTACGATGCCGCAACCTTAACGGACACATGAGCTGGATGATGCTTGACGACCAAAGATCTTTTCCGGTGCCGGGCTCCAAGCAGGAGCTGGAAGAGGGCAATGTGTTTACGCCGCGTTTCAACGATGACGGGCTCATTCCCGCCATTGTGACCGACGCGACAACGGGCGAGGTCCTAATGTTCGCCTATATGAATGCGGAGGCTTTGTTTCTTTCCATCGAGACAGGCGAAGCACACTTCTTCAGCCGCTCGCGAGGCAAGCTTTGGAGAAAGGGCGAGGACAGCGGCAACGTGCTTAAGGTTGGAAGCTTGCGGACCGACTGTGACCAGGATGTGCTCTGGCTTGGTGTAGATATCGGTGGACATGGAGCGGCCTGCCACACGGGTCGCAAGACCTGTTTTTACCGTGAGGTGGCGCTCAGTGACAGCCAAGGGCAGGCGGTTTCCTTGAGGGAAGTTGTGTCTAACAAGGCGTTTTCACCAGCCAAGGTGTACGGCAGGAAACCAGGATAATACAGCGTGTTGCGCAGTCGAGCGTGGCCGAAACCACTCACGGAGTACGGCTTGTTCGGGTTTTGGCGGTCAAAATGCTGCTTAACTCTGTGCCACTATCGTGCCGTGTTAACATTCTCGCAGGGAATTGAGTCGGACCTGATAAATTCTGTTGGAGCTGCGGTGGGGAGTCACCAATGGACCATTTAAAAATTGGGTTGGCGCTTGGTGGTGGTGCCGCTCGGGGGTGGTCACATATTGGTGTGCTGAAGGCTCTGGATGAGGCGGGCATACGTCCTCACGTGATCGCAGGCACATCAATTGGGGCGGTTGTTGGTGGTTGCTACGCGGCCGGCCATCTTGACGATATCGAGGCTTTTGCTCGGGAACTGACAGTCAGGCGGGTCTGGGGATTTCTTGATTTCAACCTCGCTGGAACTGGGCTCATCACGGGTGGGCGGCTGACTGAGCGATTGATTGCGACGGTTGGTGGACAGCGGATTGAAGACCTTGGCATTGGTTTTACCGCGGTGGCGACCGAGATCGGCACGGGACATGAGATTTGGCTAACGAAGGGTCGGTTGGCCAACGCCATTCGCGCTTCTTACGCGCTGCCGGGGATCTTTAAGCCGGTGAAAATCAAGGGCCGCTGGTTGTTCGATGGGGCTTTGGTCAATCCCGTGCCTATTTCGGTATGCCGGGCGATGGGCGCGCGCTACGTTATTGCCGTGAACCTGAACTTTGACTTGTCCGCTCGGGGCACACTGGCACCGCAAGTTGATTTCGAGACTGAGCCAGAGGTTGAGGCGGCGTCGGCGGCAGCGCAAATCGCCAGCGAGAAGGCGGGGTTCAATGCGCGGCGCCTTCTTCAGCGGCAGCTGTTTGGTCGCGGCGAAAACGTACCGGGAATTTCAACCGTGATGATTGAGGCTTTCAATATCGTACAGGATCGCATTGCCCGATCGCGGCTTGCCGGTGATCCGCCCGACGCTATGATCAGCCCGCGGCTGCACGGCATCAACCTGTTCGACTTTCACCGGGCTGCGGAGTTGATCGAACTCGGCCGACGAGCCGTGCAGCGCGAAATCGAAACCATACAGCAGGAAATCGCCGTGCGGGAGAAGTTGGGCCAGTTGCATACGGAGGCGAGTGCCTAGAACGGTTTAATGGTGACTACCCGGTTGAGAGGTAGTCGCGCATCGCGGAGACCTCCATCTCCACTTCGGCGATGTGGTTTTTGACAACGTCACCGATCGAAACGATCCCAATTAACTTGCCACCGTCCACCACCGGAATGTGACGGAACCGGCCCTTGGTCATCATTTCCATGAGTTCATCGATGGTGCGTTCCTCGCCGCACGACACAACATCGCGGGTCATGGATTCGGACACAGGGCTGGCCAGGATTTCTTGGTCGCCCGCGGCAACGGCGCGAACGAGGTCGCGTTCAGAAATGATGCCGATGACTTCGTCACGATCATCGACGACAACG
>JAUWFF010000065.1 GCA_030607105.1 Filomicrobium sp. | reverse complement strand
AGTTGCAGCGCTTGGTGTATTCATGGCGAGATCGGCACCCGCTCCTTGCTGTTGCCCGGACGGGCACAACATCCTAAACGACCATTGCGCCATCCCTAGAGCAGCCTATCGCAATTCGTTAACAATCTAACGGTGAAGCGGCAACACTTGTCCGAAAGTCTCGATAGGTGATGCCGAAGGGCGACGCCGTTGATGAGATTAAGAGCGAATCTGTTTAACCGAATAGTCTTAAATCGAGAGTTGCCGGGTAATCCGGATTGGGACGCGCCGGTGGTACGAGCAACGGTCCAGGCGAATGCCCCCCTGCCTCGAATCGGGCGTGTCGCCGACCCTCAGCTTCAAAAGCGTTGATTGGAACGGTGTCAAAGTATTTGCCGCCTGGGTGAGCGACATGATAGCGGCAACCGCCAAGTGGCCGGCCTGTCCAGGTGTCGACAAGATCAAAAACCAGTGGTGTGTGTATGCCAATTGTTGGGTGCAGGCACATCGGAGGCTGCCAAGCGCGATAGCGCACACCAGCAACGCCTTCGCCCCGCAATCCGGTCATGGCAAGCGGAACGCGCCGGCCCCCACAAACAATAACATGACGGTCTGTCGTCAGTCCCGTCGCTTTGATCTGCAGGCGCTCCAGAGATGAATCGACGTAGCGCGCGGTGGTGCCACCGGGAGCCCCCTCCTCGCCCATGACGTGCCAAGGTTCAAGGGCCTGGCGCAGTTCCATCGTGATGCCGTCATAGGTGACGCTGCCAAACAGTGGAAAGCGGAATTCGTAGTGTGGAGCAAACCACTCCGCGTCGAAATCAAACCCGTGGTCGGCCAGGTCTTGGAGGACAGACGTGAAGTCGTGCCAGACGAAATGGGGCAGCATAAAGCGGTCGTGCAAATCTGTGCCCCAACGCTTCAACCGGCCCTTGTAGGGCGCGTCCCAGAATCTTGCGATCAAGGCGCGCAGCAGAAGTTGCTGGGCAAGGCTCATGCTTGGATGCGGCGGCATCTCGAAGGAGCGAAACTCGACGAGGCCCAAACGGCCGGTCGGCCCGTCGGGAGAATACAATTTGTCGATGCAGATTTCCGCACGGTGCGTGTTGCCGGTGACGTCGATAAGCAGGTTTCGAAACAGGCGGTCTACAAGCCACAGAGGGATCGCCTCTTCTCCAGGTCCGGGGACCTGATTGAGCGCGATCTCTAGTTCGTAGAGGCTTTCATGCCGAGCTTCGTCGACGCGGGGTGCCTGGCTTGTCGGCCCGATAAAGAGACCCGAAAACAGATAGGACAGCGATGGATGTTGCTGCCAGTAGGTGATCAGGCTGGCCAATAGATCAGGCCGCCGCAGGAATGGGCTCTCTTGTGGAGACGCGCCGCCGACGACAATGTGGTTGCCGCCACCGGTACCGGAGTGACGTCCGTCGACCATAAACTTTTCAGTTCCAAGTCGGCTGTGGAATGCAGCATCATAGAGTTTGGTCGTTGTTTCGACGGCCTCGCGCCAACTTTTTGCGGGGTGGATGTTGACTTCAATGACGCCTGGGTCCGGCGTGACCTTGATTACGTTCAATCTCGGGTCGAACGGTGGTTCATACCCTTCGATGTGCACGGGCTGCTGAAGCGCCTCGGCGGTCTCTTCGATGGCCGCGATGAGGGCTGCGTAATCCTCTGCGTTCTCAAGCGGCGGCATGAAAACGCATATGTGTCCGTCGCGCGGTTCGAGCGCCATAGCGGTGCGGACGGTGCCGGAAATCTCATTGATGTTCGTCGGCGGGATAGGTGGCGCCTCCAGCGTGACGATCCGCCTTTGCTGCAATAATGCACGGCGCTCGGGCAGAGGCTCGCGCTCTGCGAATGTGTCCTGCGGCAAGACGTTCGGAAAATTGACCGGTGCAAGATACGGCAGTCCGCCAAGCGGGAGGCGGAAGCCGATCGGTGAATCGCCAGGCATGAGGAACAGCCGCCCACGGCGGAACTGCCACCGCTCGGTGGCCCAGCGTCGTCCGCGGTCCTTGGTCTGCCAAGCTTGGATCGGCAAGACGTAACCGGTGGCGTTTTCCAGTCCGTGCTCGAACGCCTTTATGACCCTGGCACGCTCGGCCTCGTCTTCCAGCTTATTGTCATTTGGGGTGAGATTGATCGGTAGCTTCTGTTCGATCAGTGCGAAGTGGGCGGCGTCCTCATAGGCAGCGATGCCACTGTCGCTTGGCAGCCCCAGTTGCTCGCAGAGCCTTGTCACAAACGTTGTCGTCGTGCTGATGTCAGCAGGTTTCTGGGGGAGTTCCCGATCAATGAGTTCCGGGCGTTCCCATAGCGGCTGTCCGTCGCGGCGCCAGTAGCAGGCAAATGCCCAGCGAGGCAATTGCTCTCCAGGATACCATTTGCCCTGGCCGAAATGCATCAAACCGCCTGGGGCAAAGTTGGCGGCAAGGCGGCGCGTCAGGTCTTCGGCGAACCGCCGCTTGGTTGGGCCGACGGCCTGGTTTGTCCATTCCCCAGCCTCCATGTCGGTGGTCGAGACAAAGGTCGGCTCGCCACCCATGGTTAGGCGGACATCACTGCTTACGAGCCGCTCGTCGACTTCATCGCCCAGCTTCAAAATCTGCTGCCACTGGCTTTCGGAGTAAGGTTTGGTGACGCGCGGTGTTTCGGCAATTCGCTGCAGCTTCATGTCGAAGTCGAAGCTGACTTCGGCTTCGCTATGCGCACCGCTGATCGGGGCGGCTGACAATGGGCTGGGTGTGGCCGCCAAGGGAATGTGTCCCTCGCTTGCAAGGAGCCCGGAGGTCGGATCAAGGCCTATCCAACCGGCCCCCGGCAGGTAGACCTCTGCCCAGGCATGCAGGTCGGTGAAATCTTCTTCGGCGCCAGCGGGGCCATCGAGCGGTTTGACGTCGGGCTTAAGCTGTATCAGGTAACCGGACACAAACCGTGCGGCGAGACCCAGGTTGCGTAAGATTTGAACCAGAAGCCAGCTGGTGTCGCGGCACGATCCCGACTTTTTCGCGAGTGTTTGTTCGGGCGCTTGAACGCCTGGCTCCATGCGGATCAGATAATCGATGTGCTGCTCAAGATTGCGGTTCAGCTCGACAACAACGTCGAGGGTTGCGGCGTCTTTGCCGAACTTCAGCGTGGCCAAGTAATCCTGCAACAATGATCCTGGTGGCGCGGCGGCCAAATAGGGCTGCAGGTCTTCCTTCAACGCGTCGTCATATGCGAACGGCCATTCTCTCGCGCTTTCTTCGACGAAGAAGTTGAAGGGATTGAGAACGGCCATCTCCGCGACAAGGTCGACAGTCACGGAGAGCACATCGGTTTGCTCATTGGCCACCATTCGCGCAAGGAAGTTGCCGAAGGGGTCCTGTTGCCAGTTAAGAAAGTGGTCTTTCGGTTCCAGGGTCAGCGAATAGCTGACGATGCTAGTGCGGCTGTGCGGCGCCGGCCGCAGCCTTATCACTTGTGGGCTGAGCGTGACGTGACGGTCATAACGGTAGGTCGTGCGGTGGGTCAGCGCGACTTTGATCGACACGTTCGGGGGCTCCTCGGCTGAGTCGTATTGGGCGGGCGTCCGCGAGGGAATTGCAGATAGTTAGCTCGATATCTGACCTTGGGACTGGGACTTGGTTTCCTGGGAGGGTGCGGTGGTGCTTTCGAATTCGTCCTCGGTACCGGCGGGTTGAATCCATTCGGGTTCTTCGAGGTCGGGTGTCGCGTCGATCGTGACGAGAGCGGGATCAACGTCGATCTCGAAGTAACAGGCGCCGAGATCGTCGGTCAGTTCGATCAGGCGTCGTTGAATGGCATCGTTAAATGCATGCAGGTTGGTAATGAGGCCCGGGTCGTCCTTTGCCAGATGGATCATGTCCTTGAGATCGGACTGGTGCTTGAGGAGCCTTGTAGGTGTCGGCACATCGCAGAACTTCCGGAGCTCCAAGATAGACTGCTCCAACTCGCCAACGCAGTGCGAAATCGAGCGGGCGAAGCTCTGCTCGAAAATGAGGAAGCGGGCGACGTTTTCAGGCTGTAACGGGCCTGATACGAGCCGGCGATATGCATGGTGTCCGCCGCACGCTCGCAACAGCATCGACCAATGGGTGAAGTCCCCGAGTGCAGCGCCGCCTTCGGCTGCGCCCGTTTGTATCTGCGCAAATCGGACATCCAACAAGCGGCTCATTTGATCGGCCCGCTCGATTTGCTTGCCAATATTAAAGAAGCGCCAGCCGGCGTCGCGGTAGAGCGTTGAATTCGAGATGCCAAAGAGCGCATAGCAGTCAATCTGGATGGCCTCGCAGGTATTGGTCAGCCTGCTCTCGCGCAAGGCTGCTTCCGGCAATTCCTTGACGCGGCGGTAGGCGCGGTTGGTGTGCATCCAGAAGTCGGTCGAGATCATTGCGCGCAGGGCTCTCGCGTTGGCACGGGCGGCCTCAAGGCAGCGCAATACGGAGCCTGGATGCTCTGCGTCATTGACGAAGTAATGGATGATACTCTTGCTGTCGATTTCCGCATAACGTTTATGGAAGTCCTCGCTTTCATCATAAAGAGCCAGAAGCCAGTCCCAGTTGGTGCCTTGAGCGCGGCCACGGTCAAATGCGGTTTGCACGAGAAGAATGCGCGCAAGGCCCGCGGTACGCTCAATGTAGCGACCGAGCCAGAAAAGTGATTCAGCCTGGCGGGCCAGTAGATTCATGCGGCGGGTGTTCCATTCAGACGTTGATGTTGAGCCTTCTGGGAAGTCGTTTCGGCTTGCGGCGATTCTTCCAACAACACCCAGGTATCCTTGGTGCCGCCGCCTTGGGATGAGTTGACTACGATGGAACCCTGCTGCAAGGCGACGCGTGTGAGGCCTCCCGGCAGCACCCAGGTATCCTTACCTGTGACGGCAAACGGCCGAAGATCAACGTGCCGCGGCGCGACGCCTTCGTCGGTCAGCGTTGGGCACACGGATAGCTGGATCATCGGTTGTGCGATGAAGTTCTCCGGTTTTGCCTTGATTGCCTTGCGACAGGTTTCGATTTCCTCCTTGTCAGCCTTGGGACCGATAACGATGCCATAGCCGCCGGACTCTCCGACAGGTTTGACGACAAGCTCTTCAATATGTTCGAGCGTGTAGGCCAGACCATCAGCCTCTCGGCAGATGTGCGTCTCTACATTCGAAAGTACCGGTTCCTCGTCAAGGTAGTATTTGATGATATGCGGCATGTAAGCGTAGACCGCCTTGTCGTCGGCCACGCCAGTTCCCGGCGCATTGGCGATTGTGACGTTGCCGGCGCGTAGGCATTCCATGATGCCTGGTACGCCAAGGAAACTGTCGGGGTTGAACGCCAATGGATCAAGGAAATCGTCATCAACACGCCTGTATACGACATCTACGGCCTGCAAGCCGGTGATGGTCTTGGCAAACAGACGCTTTTCAACGACGACGAGGTCGCGTCCTTCGACCAGGGGCACTCCCATCTCGCGGGCCAGGAAAATGTGTTCGTAGTAAGCGGAGTTGAAGACGCCGGGCGAGAGAAGGACAAGCTGCGGGTTATCGCAGCCGTGCGGGGCGGTTTCGATTAATTTCTCTCTCAGCTTCTGACCGTAATCGGATACGTCGCGAACATTGAAGCCTTCCAAGAGGTCGGGGAAGGCTCTTTGCATCAGGTGGCGGTTCTCTACGACGTAAGAAACACCAGAGGGCGTACGGGTGTTGTCTTCGAGAACGTAGAATTCGCCATCGGAGCCACGCACGAGGTCTATTCCGGCTATGTGCACATAGGTTCCGAGGGCCGGAGTGAATCCCTGCATCTCGGGGCGGTAGTTCGCGTTCCCGAGTACCAGGTCGCGGGGTACCACGGCGTCCTTGAGGATGAGCTGTTTGCCATAGATGTCGCCGAGGAACAGGTTGAGTGCGGCGACGCGTTGCTTCACACCTAATTCGATGACGTCCCATTCGGAAGCCGTGAGGACACGAGGAATAGCGTCGAAGGGTAACGTGCGATCAATGGCATCGCGATCCGAGTAGACTGTGAACGTGACGCCGCGCTCGTAGAGGTCGTGTAGGGCATCGGCAGCACGGACAGAGAGGTCTGCGAAGGGAAGTTGTTCAAGACGCTGCCAAAACTCCAGTAGGCGTGGGCGGTCCTCGACGCCATCCCCCATGAGTTCGCAGTAGAAATTGCCCGGTCGGTAATCGCTCAGCAGTGCAGGCTCCGAAGTGTCTCGAAAAGCGCTGAGCTGTGCCATGAAAACTGGGCCCCAAGTCTGAAATCAACTTTGTCATTGTGTCATCAATTGAATTTTCTGTCCAAACCTTATGCAGTGGAAATTGTGCTTGCTTTTTAGGCGGTCCGGATATTCCGTGCTCAGTCTGGCTTGTTGGTTTCTTTGAGGTTGTCGAGTTCTGGCCCACCTGAAAAGCTCAGAGGGCTGTGACTTTTGTGGGCACCGTCCACTGCATTTTCTTCGGTGGATCATAGAGGGTCAGCTATGCGGCGGGAGGGATTGTTCTTCGAAAGTGATCCGCCCGGCTGTTTCGTCTTTATCGACAAGTGTTAGCATCAGCACCGACCAAATGTGTGAGGCGGGGCGGATCTGGGACCACGAGTTCAGACTTCTCAGATTGCCTCCTGTAGGTGACAGTGTGGGACGGATTAGCCAGTCCCGACCCGGTCCCCTGGCGATCAGCGATGCATGAATTCTCACAGATGCCGAACAAGTGGGTGCGCCGCCGACCGGGCTGCTGCACTTTGTAGTTCTCGAAAAGCG
>JAUWFF010000205.1 GCA_030607105.1 Filomicrobium sp. | reverse complement strand
CCGCTTCAAATTCGGCCGCGAGTTTCGTGGCGCTCGTCACATGGAAGTAAGCGTCCCGGTTCTGCGGTGCGGCGACCCGCGCTCCATGCCAAGCATCGAGGAACAAAACGGCTTGTCACGCCTGAATATTCCAAACCGGGCCGGATCACCGCCCTCTTCAAGAAGCGGAAATCCCCAGTTTATCGACATAGAAATCCCGCCAGAGGAAATAGGCGCCACACTTCAGCACCGGTGTCGACTGCGTGAACTCAACACTGGACTTATCGCCTAGCATGACCCGAAACTCCCCACCATGCAAACGCAATTCCCATTCGGTCCTCACAGAGAGCGGAACCATGACCGAGAACAAGACCATGCCGACGGATGCCAGCGTCCCGGACTTTATCGCTGCCGTCGAAAACACGACCCGCCGCGAAGACGCCTATCAACTTCTTGAACTGATGAATAGAATCACCAAGCTTGAACCCCGCCTCTGGGGCGACAGCCTGATCGGCTACGGCCATTACCGCTACAAGTACAAATCCGGCCACGGCGGCGAGTACTTTCTTGCCGGTTTCTCACCGCGCAAATCCGCGATGACGATCTACATTATGCCGGGCTTCAAGCAATACGAAAAGAAGCTCACCAAGCTCGGCAAACACAAGCACAGCGTTTCCTGTCTCTACGTGACGCGCCTCGCCAACATCAACTTGAGCATCCTAGAGGACATCATCACCGATGCCATTTCGCGGATGAAAAAGCTCTATCCCGACTGGTCCCCGTCAGCGCGTTCCTCAGACCTTACGGGCGGCAAAGCGCACGACCTCTGCAAGTCCCTGGTGGCGACCTCCGTCGTCGAGCCGGACCCGTCCGGTGAGCGACTCCATGATCGATGCATCCGGCAAAGCCCGTTGAACCTCTTGAAGACCATACAGCAGATCCGGGTCGCCAGGCCCGGCCTCTCCAACAGCCTGCGCTTTGGAAAATCCCTCAAGAACGAACCAGCCGCCGGCCGACAACGCCTTCCATCCAACTTTGAGCGCGGCCATGCGTGCCGTTATCGGCGCCTGAAGATACATCAGGAAGACAGCTTCAAAGCTCTGCCCCAACGACGGCTGCCAAATCTCCAGATCAGCAACCTTGCGCTCCACATGAACGCGAGCCTTGAGATCCAACGCCGTTCCATTGGCCACCGCCACGCTCGAAAGATCGACGGCCGCCATCGTCAACCCCTGCTGAGCCAACCAGCGGCTGTTGCGTCCATCACCATCAGCCAGACATAGACCCGACCGCGCCTTGAAATCCGACCGCGCAATCACCTGTCGTACATACTGATTAGGCTCGGATCCAAAAAGTCCGTCAGGTGCAGCCGCATACCTGGCATCCCAGTTCGCCATCAGTTCCAACCTGGTTTCCCGAGCCCACACTCATTGAGGCACGGCCTACCATTTCGCTGGCACATACATATCATCTGGGATCCGCTCACGCTTGTAGTCGGGGGAATGCTCACGCGGCGGAAGCTTGACCGCTTCGCGCGGAATCTCTTCATAGGGGATCTGGCTAAGCAAGTGCGAGATGCAATTAAGCCGCGCACGCTTTTTGTCATCGCCTTCGACGATCCACCAGCGCGCCTCGGGAATGTGCGTACGCGCCAGCATTTCCTCTTTTGCCTTGGTGTATTCTTCCCAGCGCCGCCGCGATTGCAAATCCATCGGCGACAATTTCCATTGCTTCATCGGGTCGCGATTGCGCATCTCGAACCGCAAGTTCTGCTGCTCGTCGCTGATAGAGAACCAGTACTTGATGAGGATAATCCCAGATCGCACCAGCATCCTCTCGAATTCAGGCACCGAGCGGAAAAACTCCTCAACGTCCACCTCTTCGGCAAAACCCATGACCCTCTCGACGCCCGCGCGATTATACCAGGACCGGTCAAACAGCACTAGCTCACCGGCCGCCGGCAGATGCGGCACGTAGCGCTGGAAATACCACTGAGTTTTTTCCCTGTCGCTTGGCGCCGGCAACGCGGTAACCCGGCAGACTCGTGGGTTGAGCCGCTGGGTGATACGCTTAATCGAACCTCCCTTGCCGGCCGCATCACGCCCTTCAAACAGCACTACGACCTTCAACCTTTTGTCGACGATCCAGTCCTGCAACTTGATGAGTTCACTCTGCAGTCGAAACAGTTCTCGGAAGTAAACGCCGCGCCCAAGACTGGCACTCGAACCATCATCGCTATCGGCGTTCCCGTCCAGGAGCTGCTCCAGGCGTGAATCGTCAAGCTCCATCTCCAATTCTTCATCGAAGCTGTCGATCATCGCCTCCTCTACGAGCCGTGAGATATCTTTGTTGACGTCTTTCTCCTTGGACATAGGACGACTAACTCCGTGTGTGACGATAGGCAATTAATGAAGGGCTTATAGCATTAAACGGCATGCCAGGCGTCTGCCTGCAAGCGTATGGATTGAAAGAACCTAATGACATGCCAATGAAGTAGTGATGCCAATCGCGCCCGGGCCGCCATTGGCAGTCCTCGTTCACATGGGCGAAGCTGTTTTGGCTTGGAACTATGAGGTTGGCTGCCGCGCCGAACGCGGAACACAGGTATCGAAGGCGGGAGGAGGTTGGAGTTGACGCAGTAGATGGATAGCATCACGGGAAGTACAAAACCACGTCAAGTCCATCGCCAAGATGAGCCGATTTCAGGGAATGGCCCTGCCCCTAAGCAAACCAGTCAAAAAAACTGGCAGCGCCCCAAGCCTGAACAATTCTTACCGCCGGAAACCGCCGCGACCGGCATTGCCGCGCAAGAACGCCGGCGGCTCTGACGAAGAACCTGCAATGCTTGGCGTGCGTGATTCAATATCCCTCGGACCGGCCATTTGGAACGTAGATCTCGGCGACAGTGAAATCTCACCTGCACTCATCGGTAGAGGGCGACCATCGGCACAAGTCCGGTTTACGCTCACCTCGAATGCTCCGAGGGCGGATCGACCTGGCAGCACCGGCTTACGTCCATAGCGGTCGTCCCAATCGGCGACCTTCCCCGTCGCCTGCTCACGAACACCCTCGGAAGCTCCACAGTATATGTTCTGATAAATATCCTCGATCCAGACCCGGTCACCCGGCCGCGCGTTCTTAACAGCAACCGAAATGAGTATCAGCGCCCGCACCTGATCCTTGGTCATAAACTTGCCGCGCCAGTAGAGGTCGGCGAGGAAGGCCTGTGCTCCAGCATGCCCTTCCTGCGACAGCACAGATAGCCAGTGCCGACCACGGGCGACATCCATTGCAACACCTTCACCACTGAGTTGCATCTTCGACAATTCAAACTGCGCATCTTCATCATTGAAGAATATCGCCGCATGATGGAAGTATTCGGCCGCCTGCCGGGGGTCTGCCCGGAGATGAATCTCCGACAATCCGCTGCGCATGTATTTTGCCAGCGCCGTTAGCGCCTTTGCGACGAATGGCGCGCGTGCATCGATAACCGGATCAACCTCCGCGTGCTCATTCGCGATCTTCTGATAGAGCAGATAGGCCTTCCCGTGATCGGTATGCGCGCTGTTGCTGTCCGAATATAGTTTCGCAAGGAAATAAGAACCGAGGAACAAGTCCGCTTCCGCGGCATACTCAAGCGCTGGAATTGCAATCTCGTTGTAACCGGCATTGTAAGCGCTAATGCCCTGACGAAGCGCGTCCTCAGGCGAGGTGAAACGCGGAGATGCCGAAGCAGGCATCGTTCCCAATACAACCACGGTTGCCAGCATCACCGCGATACCCACCGCGGCAAGCCGGCCATTTCCAAGATCATATGTCCGCATAGCAGATCACTTCCGCTTTTCCGCCGGCGTGCGTCACCGCCCCATAACGCGCCGGTCCGACTTGCTCCGCGTATTTGCGGAGCACGCCGCTTTGGTATGGATTATCTGGCAACGACCAATCCTGGCGGCGCCGCTCAAGTTCCTCAGCATCAACCTCGAGGTCCAATGTCCCTGCCTCGGCATCAATGCTGATGATATCCCCGTCTTTAACGAGCCCGATGGGCCCGCCGACTGCTGCCTCGGGACCAACGTGCCCGATATAAAAGCTTTTTTATCGATAGAAAAAAATGATCCTCATAGAATGGAGATTGGAGAAGTTAGGATTTTGTATTATAATCTTAAAA
>JAUWFF010000136.1 GCA_030607105.1 Filomicrobium sp. | reverse complement strand
GCCGCGCAGCCTGCTGCTTCTTCTAGTCTGGTCGTTCCTACCAAGCCTCGTCACTCTGTTTGCTTTTGGACTGGCCGTGCTCAAGTTCGGTTCTCCTGAGTTCATGACCTACGCTGCCGCGGTGATGACCTGCCGACCATTGGAACTCTTTGGCTACATTTCGACAAAGGCGACGAGGGGCCAAATATCAACAGTGCGGTGCCGGAAGCTCCGGCGCAGGCCTACACGGCAATCATCGAGGTCAATGCTCAAACCGCTACGAGCTGGCGCCGGCTTGCCTGCCCTATGCCGGCCAGTACCTGAAATCAAAAGAAAGCGGGCGGAGATTTGGCCTCCGCCCGTTGCCTGTTTTACTTCGATAGTTGAGCGTGTTACTCGCCGCAAGGAACCGAGATGGTAAGACCGGCGCTCGGGATGAAGCGCTTGCAGTCCATCTTTTGAGCCGTTTCTTCTCCCGGCGAGTAAGTGTCGAGCTCGTAATCGTTCTCATCGAAATCGGCTTGAGCGACATTGAGGATTTTGGAGACAGGCTTCTTGCCTGGCAGCTCGATGACTGACGCCAGGGTTTCCGCTTTTTGCTGCCGGGTTGCAGCTTCGCGAGCCAGCTGCTGTTGCCTGGCGATGGCTGCCTTCTTCGCCAATTGACGCTTCTTGGCAGCGACTGCTGCAGCGTGGGCCTGTTTTCTCTTTTTCGCAATTGCCGCCTTGCGAGCGGCATATGCGGACCGCTTTTTGCGAGCCAGGGCCTTGCGCCGGGCGGCAGCGCGGCGGTGGGCGGTCCGACGGCTGCGGGAGGCGCGGTGGGATTTCTTTGCGCTGTGCATCAGCATGGCGGCTCCAAGGCCGAGCCCAACACCCAGTGCAACTCCGCGACCCCCGGCATTGGCTTGTTGCGGGATGGCGGCAAGGGCAACCGCGGCGCTGATGAGGCTAACTGAGAAAATCTTGAGCATTGTACTGTCTCCACCAAGAGCTGGCATTGGGTTGTGGGCTCGTTGGCCCGCCGTTGAGACAACAATGCTTCAAATGCTCCGCCCTGCCTGTTCCCTGAGCGACAGAGGACAGAAAAAACTCTTCGGGCATAAAAACAATGATGAGCCGGTGATCGGCCCCAACCCGGGGGCAATCAACCGACAGCAGCCGCTTAATAGACACTGCTACCGCTCCAACCGCACTGAAACGGGCCGGTTGCACGCAAGCGTCCAAAAAGCGTTAACCAAAAGCTCCAATCTGATACGCACCAAAAGGGACTTTTAGCTGTCACCTCGGGAACAGTTTACGCCTGCCGACAACATTAAACTTTTTGCACCGATGAGTGCCAAGATTGGGTCCCTGTTTGTAATTCGAGGGTGGAATAATGTTGGCACGAACCGCGGCCATCCGACTTGCGACTGCCGAGGAAACGTCATGAAACAGATGGCGATGCTTGCAACTGTGGCGGTGCTTACCACCGCTCCACTCATTGCGGAAGCTGCTCCCACCGAGCGGATTGGATCAGCTGTCCAGGTGGTCAACGACGTGAGCGCCGAATTCGATCGCGATCGCCGTGACTTGGCGTCCGGCGACGAGGTGCATCAAGACGAACTTATTGCTGTCGGTCCAGATTCAATTGGCGAGTTAGAATTCGCAGATCAGACAAAACTCGCGCTGGGCCCAGGATCACAGCTTCTCCTCGACAAATTCGTCTACAACGGCCAAAGCTCGAAGGGCGATATTGTGGTCAACCTCGTCAACGGCGCCTTCCGCTTTGTCACCGGCCTGGCCTCCAAGAAGTCCTATCGCATCAGGACTCCCGGCGCCGCGATTACGGTGCGCGGAACGATCTTTGACGTTTATGTCGCGCAAGACGAAACAGTTTGGCTGTTACTTCTTGAAGGCGGCATCACGGTTTGTAACGACCGTGGCACGTGCAAGGAACTCTCACGCCCCGGACGCATTTTGCGCGTCGCTCCAGACGGTGAGGTCAGTGATCCGACGCGCTGGGCTTCGCTTCCCGGTAGGAAAGCGATCGGCTTTGCCTCCGCATTCCCATTCATGATCAACGCACCGACCATTAACCCCAATCCGCCCCTGACCCGCGAGGCGGTAGTCAATCCCGACCGTCCGAAAGAAGAAGCCAAACCGCGCAAGGCGAAAAAGAAGAAAGCTCGGAAGTCGACCAAGAGCTCGAAGAAGAAGGTCACCAAGAAGCGGACCTACAAACGTAAGCGGACCGCCGTCTCCACTCCGAGGAAGCGTCGCTACAAAAAAGCAAAACGCAACTCGGATGCGAAGAACGCCGCCGCTGCCGCTATTGCCATCGGCATCGGCATTGGTATCGCCAAGGGCTTCAAGAAGAAGAGGCGGCCACGGCACGGCCACAGAAATCACCGCGGCTACAAATATTAGCGCAGTACACGGTTGGGTGGGAACATGCTGCCGGGCGAATTCGCCCGGCCGTTAGCGTTTCGAAGCCGCGGCCCAAAGTTTCTCTTGGCCGCCGTTCTCTAACCCACCTTCTTGTGAAGCTGTTGCGACATGCCTGAGAGCAGTGGTTCCGCTGCGCTGACACCAACATCCCGGCAAGCTGCCAATGCTACTCTTGCCGCCTGAAGGTCACGCCTTGCCAGTGCTTGGCGCAGCCTATCAAAGAGCGGCGAAAGCAGCCTGAACTGCGGGTCCTGGGCCAGGGTCTCATCACCGAGTAGCGCATAGATGGCTTCCGCCCGCGCCTTGCCGCGCGGCACGACGCGGTCGATTTCCAGGAAAGCCAGCTCCGAAACGCTTTTCGCCGTCGGCGCCCCGACGATGATATTGACGCCGTACGTTTTGGTTAGTTGCTCCAGTCGCGAAGCCACGTTGACCACGTCGCCTAGAACCGAGTAGTCGAAGCGCTCGGGCGAACCAACATTGCCGACACAACACAAGCCGGTGTTTAGACCGATGCCGATGCGGATAGGCTCGAAGGGAATACCCGCCTCTTTTGCCTCCCGCGCAAGCTCCGAGTTCAGGCCATCGAGTTCTCGCAGCATCCGTAACGCGGCCCTGCAACCGTGCTCGGCATGTTCTGCGTCGGCCAGAGGCGCGTTCCAAAACGCCATTACCGCGTCGCCCATGTATTTATCAATCGTGCCGCGTTCGGCCAGGATGGCTTCGCTGAGCGGTGTAAACAGCCGGTTGACGAATGCCACAAGGCTTTCCGCGTCGCGCCCTTCGGCCAGCGCTGAAAACCGTCGTACATCGGCGAACAGTAGCGTTACTTCACGGTTCTCGCCGCCAAGCTTTAGCTTGTCTGGGTGCGCGACGAGATCCTCGACGAGTTCAGGAGCAAGATAGCTGTTGAAGGCGGTGCGGATGCGCTGACGTTCTTGTTCGGCACGCACAAAATTCGTCAGCGAGCCGGCGCTATAGACAGCCGCCAGCGCCAGAGACGGATAGACGGGATCGAACAGCAGGCCCTGTGAGCGGTAAGCCATGAACGCTCCAACAACGACGGCGCCGATCGCGGTCAACCCCAGCGCCGCCGCCGTCACCGGACCAGATCGTCCAAGCAGCCAGGCCACCAACGCGCCGCCGATCAACAAGAAGCTCAGCTCTAGACCCACGGCGTAGGCCGGTCGAACAGCATGATCGCCCGATAGCATCTGTTCCAGGGCCTGCGCATGCATCTCTACTCCCGGCACGGAGGGGTCCAGTGGCGTCGCCTGCAGATCGTGGAGTCCGATCGCCGTCGCCCCGATGAAGACAGACTTGCCCTCCACCAGGGAATGATCAAAATCCTCAGAGAGCACAGCGCTCGCCGAAATCGTCCGTCGCGGATCGGACTTGGCGAATTTGAGCCACAGCTCGCCTCGGCCGTTCGTCGGCATCACATCACGCCCGACCCGAATGAGCTCGATACCCGTTTGTTGTCCGAACGCAGATATTCCGCTGCCGCCGGACGATTTAATGAAGATCGTTGAAGTCTCCAGAGTGATGCGCAGCGTCTCCAGTGCCAGCGACGGGTAGAGTGATTCACCGACACGGATGAGAAGCGGTACGCGCCGCACGATTTGGTCACGTTCAGGGATCCAGTTGGCCGCCCCCAACCCGCGTGCCTCAATTGTAAGAATCGGAAGATTTGAAACACTACCCGTGAATGACGGAGCGAACTGCCCGGGAGGGTCACCGGCTGTTGCGAAGCTCGCCTTCAGAGTACCGGGAAGTCCGTCTGAATTGTTTTCTCCGGCGAAAGCTAGAACCGAGGGCACCCGTCCCAGTTCGGCCGCCAGCCTGGTATCCAGTGTTGGGAGTTCCTCAACTCGTGCCGCGATATTCGCGAAGGCGGGGTGGTCGGAGTACGCCTCGGAAAACTGCGAGGGCGAAAGGCGATCGGCTTCGGGCAGGACGATGTCCATCGCGATGACACTCGCACCAGCCTCATTGAGTCGCTCTATCAGCCGCGCAATGACATTGCGCGGCCATGGCCACTGCCCCACCGCCTTCAGCGAGGTCTCATCTACCGCCACGATCTTGACTGGAAATTCCGGATCAGCAGTGCGCGGGGCAAGCTGTAGAAACGTGTCAAAGGCAGCGAGCCGCAAGCGAGCGATCGGCTCAGGATCGGCAATACGAAGGGCCACGGTCAAAGCGAGCAGGCCGCCGATAATCAGCGTATGCAGCGGTAACGCGCCAAGCCAATTCCAAGCCCCTTCTTGCCTATCCATCTCCGGCTCGGTCCCCGAACAAGATTGTTCGCTAAATGAGTCCTGTCGGGAAGACCGCCAAGCCCGCCTCCGTCCTTGAGATGTGGGCTCTGACACGATAGACCGCCGCCAGGTTCTCGGCTGTCAATACATCAGCAGGCAGCCCGCCTGCAACGACGCAACCACCCTCAAGCAAAATGAGCCGATCACACCATTGCCCTGCAAGCGTCAGCTCATGTAGTGAAGCGAGCACCGTGCGCCCCTCACTGGCAAGCTGCGAAAACGTCGCCATCAACGAAATCTGATGGGCGGGGTCCAATCCGGCGGCGGGCTCATCGGCAAGCAATACTGGCGTATCCTGGGCCAGTGCCCGCGCAATCAGGGCCCGTGCGCGCTCTCCGCCGGAAAGGTCCTGGGCCGAACGCTGACGCAGTTCATCAAGGTCCATGATGCCGATGGCCGAGTTGATG
>JAUWFF010000167.1 GCA_030607105.1 Filomicrobium sp. | reverse complement strand
CCGCGGGTCTTGGCGGTTTCTTGCCGGGGTTTCAGTGAGGGATTGTACCAGTGGACTCGCCGCGTCACAGGCTGCGGCCCATCTGAAGGAAGTGGTCCTGACGATGGCGGCGGATCCGGTCTGGTGGCAATTTGTCGAACTCAGCCAGTGCCAGGGCGATCGCCGTGCCGAGCGCGTCGATGGCGCTCTTGGGGTCACGGTGGGCGCCGCCGATCGGCTCTAAGACGATGCCATCGATCACGCCTAGCTCCTCCAAATCCTGGGCGGTGATCTTCATAGCGGTGGCGGCTTCTTCCTTCTTCTCGGAATCGCGCCAGATAATCGAAGCCGCTCCTTCAGGTGAGATCACCGAATAGATGGCGTGCTCTAGCATCAGGATGCGGTTGGCGGTGGCAATCGCGACAGCGCCGCCGGACCCTCCTTCGCCGATGATAACCGAAACGATCGGCACGCCGAGGCTCAGGCAACAATCGGTCGAACGGGCGATGGCCTCGGCCTGGCCGCGCTCTTCAGCGTCAATGCCTGGATAGGCTCCGGCGGTGTCGATAAGCGTGATTACCGGCAGAGAGAAACGATCGGCCATCTCCATCAGCCTCACAGCTTTGCGGTACCCCTCAGGCATGGCCATGCCGAAGTTGTGCTTCAGGCGGCTCTCTGTATCGGAGCCCTTCTCATGGCCGATGATCATCACAGGGCGCCCGCGGAAGGTTGCAGGGCCGCCGACAATGGCTTCGTCGTTGGCGAAATAGCGGTCGCCGGCCAGCGGCGTGAAGTCCTTGAACAGCCTTTTGATATAGTCGAAGCAGTGGGGCCGTTCGGGATGGCGGGCGACCTGAGTTTTCTGCCAGGGGGTCAGCTTGGAATACGTCTCCGATAAGGCCGAGCGGGCTTTTTCCTCCAGCTTCTTGATCTCATCGGATAAGCTCTTTTCGGTGTCCTCGTCGATCAGAGCACGCAGTTCGTTGACCTTGCTTTCGAGTTCGGCAATCGGTTTTTCAAAGTCGAGATAGGTGCGCAGCTGCGTCGTGGGTTCGTCGGGAATCTCTTCGGTGTTCGCCATATGAGCGGGCCCTAAAGGTTTATGCCTGAATTGATAGGGTTTCAGGTCGTTAGAGCGAGCTGGCCGGTTCAAGTCAAGGGGACGCCCCGGCGCAATGAACGTTGGTAGCCCTAGAGCAACCTTTTAACAAATTCTGGCGGATAACAGCTGAAGCGCGGTGTTTCCTAGAATGCGGGGCATCGTTTCTTAAATGGGCCGACATCCTTCTGGTAGAATAAGAAACAAGAGATCAAAGCCAATTTGGCTTTGCCTTATCTGGTTGAGTAAGAGCGGATGCGCACTCTTCTTCTTCTGTTTGCGGGTTGGACCTCGATAGCATTGGGCGCTGTGCTTCTGCCGCTGCCAACGCCTCTGGGCGTGCCTTTGTTCTTGGTTGGAGCGGCGTTGCTATTAATGGTGAGCCCGGCTTTGAGGGGTTGGTTCAAGCAGTGGCGTGGTGGGCATCGGCCGGCCAGCGATCTGTTGGAAAGGTTCGAGCGGTATCTGCCAAAAGGTCTGCAAGATACGCTTGACAAGACACACCCTGAAACGGGTTCTGACCCGAATGAAAAGCACCCTGGTTAACAAGATGAGTGACCGAGCGTAGCCCTTACTGGCTGCTGGCACGGCGTATTCCGGCTCGAAACCGCTTCGCATCACTTTGGTGACTTCTTTGGCGCCGCGAGTGGATGATGTTGTTCGACGAGTTTCTTCAGGCGCTCCTGGAGGACATGGGTGTAAATCTCGGTGGTTGAGATGTCGGCGTGGCCCAGCAGCTGTTGGACCGCGCGCAAGTCGGCACCGCGGTCGAGCAAGTGGCTGGCGAAAGCGTGGCGCAGCACGTGCGGGCTGACGCGCTCCGGGTCGAGTCCCGTATCTTCAGCAAGTTCCTTCAGGTCCTGTCCGAACCGTTGGCGCGTCAGGTGCCCTTGCGCGCTCTTGGATGGGAAGAGCCATCGCGTGGCGACGGTGGGGCTCAGGCTCTCACCGGCCGTGGTGCCAAGCTGCAGATAGCCTTGCAACGCCGCGCGTGCGTTTGAGGACAGCGGTACCATACGTTCGCGTCCGCCCTTGCCTTTGACCGTCAGAATTCGATCATCACCAGTCAGGACGTCGCGGGGTAACGAGACCAACTCTGTGACGCGAAGTCCCGTCGCATAAAGAACCTCCAGAAGGCAGTAGAGCCTGACGGCGCGATAGCGCTTGGCACCGTGGGTCAGGTCCGCGCGCTGGCGGGCGGTATCGATGAGCTGATCGACTTCGGCTATCGAGAGCGTCTTGGGAAGCGCGCGCGCCTTCTTGGGTCCGGTGAATCCGTGGGTGGGGTCCTCAGAGACCATGCCCTCCGCCAACAAGAAGCGGTAGAGCTGCCGTAGTGCCGAGAGCCTGCGGGCTCGAGACGCCGGTGCCAGACCCTCCTCAGCAAGGGATGCGAGGTAGCGTGCAATAATATCGGGATGGGCGCCGACGAGAGTAACGCCGTCGCGGCTGAAGATGTGGCCGGCGTGCTCCAGGTCACGACGGTAGGCGGCCAGAGTGTTCTCGGCGGCTCCGCGCTCAGAGGCGAGCATGTCGAGGAAGAGCTCGATTGCTTGGCTGTTGGTTGTGAGTGTACCGGGATCGGACATGCTGGGCCCTGTGAGATTGCCGAAGACGCAGCACAACAGGAAAACGATCTTTGATTTCGCCTGGTCAGCCCCTGGGCGCGCGGGGCCACTCGGGGAACAGTGCTTCCAGGCCGAGAAGCCGGGCCTCCTTTTCCATTCCTAAGCGTTTCAGTGATCTGATGGAATCGCCAAGAGCGATCATGTGCGCGCCTCTTGGGCCATCCTTGCCGATCGCGCGGAGGACAAAAAGGATGGCACGCGCCTTATCGCGAGCGCTTGTGGCTTTCTGCAAGTCGGAAAGCAGGCCGGTTTCCGGCAGGTGGCCAGTTGCGGGCTGCGGTGTGCGGCTTGCGATTTCCCATAGCGGAATCGGGACGTGATACTCGAGCGCATCAAGCACCGTCGCGAGGCGGTGGAGTTCAGCGGGGCGGAAGGCGCCCCGTAATGCCATCTGCTCCAGCGATTGCAGGCTTCTGCCCCTGTTGGAGCGAGACTCCCAGTCCGCGATGTCGATGAGAGCGGCCCAGTGAGCCAGTGCCCTCGGACCGCGCGGGTCGCTTCCTTCGGCCAGCTTTAACCAGTCGCGGGCCTGCCGATGGCGACCAGATATGAGCAGAATCTCGATTGCCGTTTCGGAGAACCAGCCGATCTCCGGAACCGGACGCAAGTTTTCAACCGGCCCGGCCATGAGTTCAAGAGCGGTTTGATAACTGCCGGATTTGCGACTGGCGTTGAGGAATGCGCGGATCAGGCGGACCTTGCGAAGCGGCGTCCGCTGCTGCAGGGCGGCGAGGTACATGTTGGCACGGCGTAGCGACGGGCTGCCGGTGTTCGCTTCGCGTCCGGAGCGCATCTGCTCGATGTCGGATCCGCCGGTCGCGCCACGGTAGGCAGTTGCCAGGGTCGCGACCGTGGAGATGGCTTCGGCGGCTGCCCTTTCGGTGACTGCAATCCGGGCCGCAGAGGGCAGGCTGCTGTCCTGTGACATTGCAGCAAGCAATGGAGTATCCGCGGCGGCGGAAATGAGTTGTTCGGGCGAGGCGCCAGCCTTTTGCAGCAAGCGGTAGCTGAGCGGTGAAAGCTTGGTTGTTGCTGAGATGCGCGGCCGGGAGCTCTGTGAGGCCGATTCAAGGGCGGCGAGCCCAGCGGGATCAAAGCCTGATTGTTCACGGGCCACATCGGCGGCAAGGGATACGGCGGCGCTATTGCCGGAAAGGGCGGCACAATAGCCTGACATTAAAATCGCGGCATGCTTGTCGGGTGTCGGAAGCGCATTTGCCTGGGCGATGATGTCGCGGGCGTCATTGCACGCCTCCTTGCCGCTGTTCAGCGCGATTCTGGCGCGGGAGCGGATAAGGGCAAGCCGGGCCCAACCGGGACTATCCCGATTGTAGGTTGCCGGGATCCGAAAATCGGCCGCCTCGCGCAAAAAGCCCAAGCGGTAGAGCGCATCAAGCTTTGACGCGGCCACCTCGCTGTCAGCGGTATTGATGGACGTCAAGACCTTGGACTGGAGGCGCCTAAGAGTGTGAGACTTCGGTGCTTCAAGGCCGTCCAAGAGGCGGACGGCAACTTTTGGGTCCATCCTGTTGGCAAATGGAGCGGCCCGAGCCGGTGGTGCGCTGAAGTTGTTCTTGCGCGGGCCGAAGGGCGGCGGGTTATCGGTGCGGCCAAATGGGCTGTCGGGTGTGCCAACTGGGTCGAGCGGACTCAAGTCGGCGCGATCAACCGAGGGAGGCGTTGCGAACGACGGCGAGGAGCCTTCGGGTCGAGGAGCAAAAAAACCGGGGAAGGCGTTCGGATCGCCGCTTCGGGGGGCACCCCCGAAGCGTGGCGCCTCGGTCATCGGCCTTAAGGGCTGCGTCGTATTTTGTACCGGAGGTCTCGTTTTTTGGGGTTCAGCAGGCTCGTCCCAGGCGCTGTAGGGCCAGTCCTCTTGCGCGATGGCCACAGGCGCCGTGGCAAGCATTATGC
>JAUWFF010000184.1 GCA_030607105.1 Filomicrobium sp. | reverse complement strand
GCTGCGCCTTGCACTTGAGGCCCTTACCCCGGTCAGCGCATTTGACCGACCACCCCGGCGGCGAAGCCGCGCTCTTCTTCGGCAGCCTTTGCTTTTAGCGCCTTCGCCACGGATGTCAGCGCCGCCGTGAAAACCAACGCTGCGGCCAAGGCACCAACAACGAACAAGATGCTTGCGTGGAGTTTCGACAAGGCGTTGCTCCTCCTTTTAAGGATCAGGCTTGGATGACATGTCGAAGGTAATGAGTTTGTCGATGTCCGGCGTTCCTGGCGCACTGGCCGAGGGATATCGGACACCGGGCAGAACACGGACATCGAGCAGTTCGCTTACTGCGCTTTCAAAACGGATCCATTGAACGACATCGCGGCTGCCCAGGTTGACGATCTGGACGCCGCACCAGGGATCGGCGTCTCGCTTCTTCAGCTCATCATCAAGCTGCAGACCTGCGAATGCGCCCTCGCGCGGTAACGACAAACCGATGATCGCGTGGTTGTTGTGAAAGGTGAGACCTCGAACGAAGCCCGGCAGAAAGACAATCGGCGTGTAGTCACCGCTGTCCGGGTCCACCGTGCCGAGGTGACCGGTGCCGGAATTAAGAACCCACAGCTTTCCGTCATGCCAGCGAGGTGAATGCGGCATCGAGAGTTTCTCGGTGATGATCTCGTTCGCAGCAACGTCAATGACGCATCCACCGGCTTCGCGTCGCGCCCGCCAGCCATTGACAACATCCGCACGGCCGGTCGCCGTGACGTAGGCTGGGTTGCCGTCCTTCATGGCGATGCCGTTCAGGTGGCAGCGATCCTCTGCCGCCAGTTTCGAGATGAAGGGCGGTGCCCAGACGGGCTTGAAAGCATGAACGTTGTGCAGCGTTGCAAGGCATGAATACAGCGTGTTCGCGAACACGATCACACCGTTATCGAGAACGACAATATCGTGGATATTAAGATTGCCTGTGGTGTGCGCGACGTGTGGCAGATAATGCCTGTCGGCCTCGCCCATGCGCTGATCCGGCGCTAGGACATTCTCGAATCGCAGAACCTGGTTTTGTGTCGCGAGCACCAGCCGCTGGGGATCAGCCCAAAGGCCCATCGCGCGTCCCACACCGACCTGGTGGAAGTTGATCTTGCAGTCGCGGCGCACACCGATGAGATAGAGCTGCCCGGTTTGATAAGACGACAACGCGAGGCTTGCACCCTGGCGCACGAGCCAGTCTGCCAGGCCGCCCGAACAGGTAATGTTCGCGGACGTCAGAGATCGGGAGTTGTCTGCGGCTGCACTTGCATCCGAGGCATCAGCTTGTGCGGTATTAGCCTCGTTTCTGTCGTCTGTCACACCGAACCTGCTGCGTTGAAGGCCGATGGTTTTGCGGGGTCGCGGCCCATCCAGCGTCAATGCCTATCACAGGCGCTGCGCTTGCTGGAGCAAGCCATTGACGTCAAGAGTTTGCTCGCCCGTGTGGATAAATCAGCACGCTTACCACCGCCGTGCCGCGCCAGCCGGACCCGGCCATCAGCGCACACGTGATGCGTCGTCGGAGGGTGACCTGTTGAAAGCATGGCAAGCTGTGTCGCCGCCACAGAAGCGCACTCGGAAATACGGAGCAAATTCCGGCGAGTGATTGCAATGACTCTGTCAGAGGTAGTCAAGACACAGATTTTAATTTGTTCGCAAGCTAAATTCCAGTGGGTGTGGCGATTGCCCTGTCCATGTCGTTCGTTCTTGGCATTGTCGTTGGCTACACGCCCGCAATCCGCGCTGTGAGACTCGACCCGATCGAAGCGTTGCGAAACAGCTAGAAAGGAACGGCCTGAACAGCTTCAATTGCTGCAAGACAACGCATGGGAACGAGGTCTATTCCGCCCACCTATCAACGGCTTAGAGCGGATTGCTGATCGCTTCCCGCTGGCGCTACGATCAACATTCGCATTTCGCGAGGCGGCACGGCCGCGCGGATTTCCGAAGAAGCAGGGAGTTTCCGCGTGGCCGGAGCGAGCAAGAAACTCGTTAAACCGATGATACCATCCAGCGTTCGTGCACTCCTGCAGGCATCGCCCGCGAGAAATTTTTAAGTGCTTGCGGACCGTCGAACATATCAGCTGGGTCAGCGCCGGCACAGGTGCATCGGGAGTGGCGACGATGTTTACTATCAAAATACACGTCACTCAACTTTGGAGGACGGCCTTTTTGAGCGCATTAGTGATTGTGGCCTATGCGAAAGAATACAACATTATGCCCATGCGCAGATGACAGCCTTTCCGTGTCTTGCGATCCTAGCCAAGGAGGAATTGTTCGGGCTGTCGGAACAAGGACAAGAGTTCCGATTACTCAACGCTTCTCGCTTCGCAAAAAAATCATGAATAAAACCCGTCGAGCAGCGTTGTTGTCATCATGGTGCCTGCACTCCGCGGCACTCGTATCGCAGAACGGAGAGCGCAAATGACGAATATGTTGCTGACCAGCGAAGCTTGCACCGCGCAATTGGATTTGCAGAGGATGTCAAAACTCCTGGATGAGCTTTCCCACGCGCAGCCTGCCGCTCCAGGTCGCACTGTGCTCAACACACACCTGCTTGAACTGCAACGCATCGTTGGCAGGCTGCGTGTCCATCTGGACGAGGCGCAAAAACCTAATCAGTTGTGCCGCGTCAGAGACCCCTGGCTTGGCCTGGCCTGTTGATGGAGAACGTTGTCGCCTGTGCGCTATGTCGGGCCGTCTTACTCTAACTCAGTATATCAAAGAAGCGTCGCATCTGGGCCTGGAATTCTGTGGCTGGTCCATCGCGGAGATAGGCACGGGCGAGATGGTCCAGCTGTACTTTGTCCGTCGCCAGCGTCTCGACCGTGACCCAACGGTCCCAGTCCTGGCCCGGCTCCCACTCCGGTTCATCGATGCGGCAGTTCGGTAGGCGCCAGTGAAAGGTCGGCCGCGGTGAGTTTTTGATCCCCGGAAGCGCGCTTTCAACACGAGCCCGATCGATCACGGCGAAAATCGGCAGCAGATCAAGCTCCATGTTCCGCGTTGGATTCAGCCGCATATGGTCATCCATGAAGGTTGCTAGGTCGGGCGCATACTCAGGAGCGAGCACGTGTCGCTTGTAGGACTCCGAGAATGGTTGGATGTAGTGCTGCAGCTGGCGGACGAGAGCGATCCGGCTTTCCCGTCTCAGCCAGAAGTCAAGCAGTAGGTATGCCCGCATCGTGTCAAGAAGGTGCTCCACCTGCAGATCGGCAACCTCAACGTTGAGGTGCATTCCAAAACCCGAGAATGCCGAGTGCGCGGTGCCGAGCGCACCGGCATCCGCCAGCGCTGCACCGCTCGGCCGCAGAATTGTTAGCTGATCATAAGGGATGGGAGGGCAGACCAGTTCGACCGGAAAAACGCTCGCGAGAACCGTCCCCGCGGCCTGGCTGACGCCTTTGGCAACGTCTTCGCGAATCTCCTCCGGCAGATCGCTCGCGTACGCGGCGACGAACTCGGGATGTGCCCATCTGGTGTCCAGTTCAACGGTGAAGCGCCCATGTTTCGTCGGTATCGTTTGACGAAACGCGTCGACCTGCTCGGCCTCCGCCCCTAGGACGTGCCCGACGATTTTGGCCGCATGAGCAGGTGAAAGTCCGCCAAATTCAAGCTCGACACCCACCTTGCGAATCTGGCCGTCTTTGTTGAGTCGCTGTGGCAGGTCAGCGATGGCGCGGTTAAGGCCCATTGATCCCCTGGGTTGCAGCGGGCTACACCTCGTTTCTGATGACTATTATTCTTACCAAGTTAACCGCCTGATGCAGTCTTTTTTCCCTAGTTGTTTGAACAGGCGCGTTTGCGCCTTTTGGAGCAACATGGTCCGAAAGGTGTTATTGCCTCCACACGCCATGCCGTTCGAGCACACGCTGAATATCGCAAACGCTGATGATTTCCATCATCTCGTCCATGGAAAGCGAAATCCCAAATCGGCTCTCGAGTGCAGCGACCAAAGCGATGTGCCGCAGTGAATCCCACTTCTCAATATCTTGCTGGGAAGTCTCAAGATTAATCGTACCATCGAACTGAAAAACGTCGGCAAGAATCTCGGCGACCTCGGGCCGCACTTTGGAGCTTTCGACCAGGCCGAGATTGTGAACAGCTGCTGTGGTCTTCGCCATCTTGGCTCCTTAGCGTTTGTTGTCTGAGGGAATTCTCTGTGGCGCTTGTGCCATCATACCGGCTCCCCGGATATCACTAGACTTGCATTCTGTCCGCCGAAGCCGAACGAATTCGACAGCACTTTGGTGACTTTGGCCTGTCGGCTGCGGTTCGGCACAACATCGAGTGGAATATCAGGATCGGGCAGTTCATAGTTGATCGTCGGCGGCAGG
>JAUWFF010000349.1 GCA_030607105.1 Filomicrobium sp. | reverse complement strand
CTCCTCGGCAGGAACGCCTTCGCGCATGAGCTTCAGTCCCGCGGGACCGTGCTTTGGGTTTCCCACTGCCTGAGTAGCGAGTGCACCGGTGTTTGCCTTTGCGAACGGGACCACATCGCCTACGGCGAAGTACTTTGATTGTACCGCGATGCCGTAATCACCCGTGACGGGGTCGCGCGCTACGATCGAAAAGGTCGTAATTGGGCGCTGTTGGGTACCATCTTTTGGTTTACTCGCTTGCCCTCTTGCTGCTGCAGCGACTTCTTGAATGTCATCAACAGAACCAAGTTGCATGACTAAGGCGAAACTGGCTGATAATGCCGAAGTTCGCAACACAGCCATCGTACCCCTGTGCATAGTCTCGGAATCCCTTGTACTTCAAGAAGCGCTTTGCGTGGGAGCAAACAAGACGACTCTTGTATGCCCCCGCGCGCATGAAACTTGTGCTGTGCGATGGCGGTTAGCCAGCCCAACAAAAACGTCAACCAGACTACTTCGGTAGTTGTCATTCGGCTAGCGCAAGGTTCGCGCTTTCGGGCAGGTCGCATACCAAAGTTCGGTATGCCGTAAGCTTTCGGTGTCCGTATGTGCGCCGGTGCCATGCAATTTTGATCAGTGGGATTTAAACACTCGATCTGATCGCGCGCGGATGATTGCAGTTTCTTGCAGGCCAATGTTCGAAACTGATCACATACATCGGGATTTGATGCTTCATGTTATTCGCTTGTCATGCGCCGTTATTACGACCCGTCATTAATGAGCAAATGAGCTTTTAGGCCAATGCCATCGGTTGCATTTGTAGCGCGCCAGGCCCTTATTGATTTTGAGAATTTCACACGTCCGCTTTCTGACTATCGTACATACAGAACCACTCTGGGCAGTAACATGGCTCGCCAGCCAATGAGCTCAATCGATCTTGAGATTGCGGACGCAGCGGCCTCAAGCATCCCTTCTTTGACTGCATTCAGAGCGGCGAGTTGGCCACGGCTGCAGAAATTGCCGCCGTCCAGGTGGAGATACTCAATCTAAGGCGCAGTACCGGGGAGGATGTCAGCGTGTCACTTGGACAATGGCAGTCCCGCCGCACTGTGCTGCGGCTTATTCTGGCGCGCGATGGCTGATATTTGGGCCTGACGGGCTACCTCACGCGATCGGTTGTGACGATGCATGAGCGAGGTTGGGCTGGCTTGGAGCCGGCCCCTGCCTCAAGCAAATACTCCGCTCGCCTAGCTACTTGCTAGGCACCATGTCAATAACTCGGTACTGCTTGTCGCGGCCGAGCTTCAGCTTGAAATCAACCGTGTCGCCCGCCTTCACAGAACCGAGATCAACTCGCTTGGTGACCGGCAGATCCATCGTCATTTTCGGCCAGTTGAGTTTGGGCATTGGTTCGTGAGTAAGGTTTATCACTTTCTTTTCAGTGTCGATGGAATTCACTACGCCAACACCGGTGGCCTCAGTGCCAGGCTTGATTTCGCCGTGGCTCATGGTGCCGTGTTCCATTTTCTTTTCTTCCGCGCTCAGAGTCGCGACCGCCTGGCCCACAGAGAGGGCGGTTGCCGCCAGCGCCGCAATCATCTTCAGGTTCGACATAACTATCTCCGTTGGTTGGTGGATCAGTGTGAGGGACCGCCTTGCAGTGGGGGTTAGTAGTCGCCAGGTGATGTCGAAGTGATGGCGCCCGTCAAGACCAAAACAAAACACGCAAGGACTACTTCGAGGGCTATCGAACGGCGCAGGGCATTCGCGCCGCGAGGAGGATCGGTCCGGAGCCGTGGCGTCAAAACGAACTTGTTGACAGCAGCCCGTACTAGCAAGGCAGCGACGACCAAGACCTTTAAGGCAACAAGTGTCTGGTAAGGATCGCTGAGCTGGAGCCTCCAGGACACCAGCATGGCAAACAGGACCCCGCCCGCCACGAGAAGGAGCGGCACAACCAACGCGGCCAGTTGCCCGAAGCGCTCGATGGTTGTCGCTGCGTCGTCTGTGGGGAGCGCCCGCAGGCTGGCGGCGAGGGGCCAGAGGGCTCCCAGCCACCAGTGCGCTACAGCAAGGTGGACTAGCAGGATCATGCTCGCCCATCCGGACTGCGCGGTGGCCGCTGTATGACCTTCCAAGGCGTATGAGCCAATGGCAAGGCCGCACCCAAACAACCCCAGCAATGGAACGCGCAACCCGAACGCCACGATGAGCAAGACGCCCGCCACCCTGGCGACGGCGGCTTGTCCGTTGGGCATTTGAAATGCCATCCAACGCATGTCGGGGCCAAATGCCAGCTCTGCGTCTCCTCCGGAAATCGCGAGCTGGAAGAGCACCAGTCGAAAAGGCTCCACGCACAGGACCAAGAGAACGCCAATGAGGATCTGCCAGCGCAGTACCGCCGCCACGGATCGCGACACGGCCGGATACGTCGTGGCGAAGAGGCAGGCTCCGGCGGCAGCAATCGTTCCCGCATAGACAAGCGCGCGCAAGGCGGCGGTTTCGATGGTGACTTCAGCGAACATCTTTGTCGGGCAGGTTAGCGTTTGGCGAAACTACTGAAAACGAGAACGCGCCTTGCATCACGTGTCCGTCCTTGCCGACGCCCGTCCACATGACCGCATAGTTGCCTGGTGCCATCGGCTCGAAAGCGATCTTGGCCTTGGTCACGAACTTCCTGGGAAGCTCGGATACCGGCGGGAGCGTTACCTTGCTTTCGTGCCGCGTGACCTTGACCAGCGTAATGCGAACTGCGTCGGTGAATGAGAAGCGTATCTCAGCCAATCCTGGCGCAACGGATGCGCCGTTGGCGGGTACGGTCTTGTTCATCTTCACGTGCGCACTTGCCTGCGGACTAGCGAACAGCAGCCCCAGCGCAAAGCTCAACACGACAGGCAACCAGGAAGGTTCCGTTTGTTTGCTTATCGTCATGCGTCCATTCCCTCATTAATGTCTGGCTGTCCCCAGCTTGTTTACTCCGCTGGAACAGGACCAGCAGTGGGCTCCATTGGCGCACGATCACGCCCTCTGAACCTGCGCC
>JAUWFF010000203.1 GCA_030607105.1 Filomicrobium sp. | reverse complement strand
GGGAAACTCTCTGATCGACTTTTACTTCAACGGCTTGGCGAAACGCGTGCCGTGTCGCCGGGAAGGATGCCCAACCTGTGCCGCCGGGACAAGGAAGTTTCTCAATCCAGCACTCAAATCGTAAGCATGGATACATAACGCCGCAATTTCTATGCGTCCACCAGCGCCATGCCCTTGTCTTCATCGAGATTTCAGCTTATCAAGCTCGCCTGGAATTCCGGACAGCCGATTTTGATGCACCGGTCACCCACCGGCGGTGCCACGAGGCGGGCACCATGGAATGGATCAAGCGATGAAGAAAGACCCTGATTTTCACCCCCATTACCACCAGGTCAAGGTGGTCATGACCGATGGCACCGAGTTTATTACCTACTCGACCTACGGTCAGGAGGGAGATACGATTACGCTCGACATAGACCCCAATTCGCACCCGGCCTGGACCGGTGGCGATCAGAAGCTGATGGACCGCGGCGGCCGCCTGTCACGATTCAAGAAGAAATTCGAGGGCATGTTCTGAGCGGCCTCGGTGGTGGCGCTATTGTGAAACATCAAGGCTCGGGACACGCCCGGGCCTTTTGTTTATTAGACGGTAAATCGGAACGGAACCCGAAACTCAATCACCGAAGGCTTGACGCAACAAATGCATCTGCTGGGCCACCGGATTGGCTGACGTTGGCTCAATGCAGTCCTTCGATTTTTCGCCTGTCACCGCTCTATCTAGGGTGACAATACGATCTAGCAGCGCGAAGCTGCGCTCGATCAAATCCTGCAGCGCCTCAGGCAACTCATCAAACCGCTTGATATGTCCCGGTCGGCCAATCGCCTTGAGCTTGACCCTTTGTCGTTTGCGACGCGCCTCTTCGGTGTCGATTTCGCCCTCTTTCAAGGCGCGACGGATGAGCAGCCAGGATGCAAGATCAAGAAGCCGCGTCGTAAGTCGCATACTTTCGGTTGCGTAAAGAACCGAAAGCGGTGGCTTCAGCGCCTTTGAATCGCGCCGTCCACATCCGTCAAGGTAGGTAGCCACCTCCTCGACCAGCTCCATGCCCTCGCGAAAGACCACGTCAAATTGTTGGGAGGCCTCGAACCGCTCACCAAACGAGATCGTCATGCGATCTTCCAGGGGACCGTCAAGGCAGAGAGACTTGTTCATGTCGCACAACACTACTTGAGTTACCGAAGCTGTATCCAAAACTACGCTCAAAACCTAACCCGGCATAGTTAACAAGAAGGCTCAAAACGAGGCACTTCGAATTTTTCCCCGAATTTATCGTCCTGGGCAGACCGGCTCGCGCAGCAATCACCCGAACCAAATGGGTTTATGCAAAAGCGATGCAATCAAAAACTGACCTGCCTGAGAGGGAGCGGCTCAATAGTCCAACGGAGACGTCAAAGCCTGTTGGGAAACCACCAGAGCTCGAGAAAATAGGAGATCTTAACCATAGCTCTCCCGAGCCTAATCAAGGCTCAATTACCATCAACGGCCGGAACATCCGCCATTTGATTTAATACTGCAAAGACAATGGCTTAAACTGGAGTAGACAAATTTTCTATTAATCCGCGGCCCCGGAATTTACCCCTTGAAAAGCTGTGCCGCAGCCTCCTGCTGCGCCCGCTTGCGGGCAATTTCGCCTTCCACCCGCTCGATCTCCGCTCGCAGCGCCGAAATTCGCACTTCCAACTCTGCGAGCCCAAGCGACGTCAGGTCCTCACCGACGACAACACCCGCCACTGATTTTTGAACAGCCTCATCCCAATCCATCACTCTCCTCCTGTTCACCACATCATCAGGTTGCCATGCCGGCCCGCTTCAACACCAGCCTACTGAGTGTTGAGCAGTCCCATCAACACCAGTTTGCGCCCAACACGCGCCCGCGCAGTGTCGGCAAGAGAAGTGTTGAGCAGAATGAGTTGCCTAAGCGACTTCCCGCTGGCATGCCTTGAAGAATGACGGACCGCCAAACCAATGAAGGACCCGAAGATGGCCGACACGCCTCAGACCATGACAGCGATTACAATTGAGGGAAAAGGCGGGCCGGAGGTACTAAAACCGGTCAACCTGCCGACACCAGCCCTTGCCCAAGAGCAGGTTCTGATCAAGGTCTTGGCTGCCGGCATCAACCGCCCCGATATAATGCAGCGTCAGGGGCTCTATCCCGCCCCAAAGGGCCACTCGGAAATCCCAGGTCTTGAGGTGGCCGGGGTGATTGCCGCAACCGGCCCCGGTGCCAGTCGCTTCAAGCCCGGCGACAAGGTCATGGCACTTGTCAACGGCGGCGGTTACGCTGAATTTTGTCTCGCTGAAGAATCCTGCTGCCTGCCAGTCCCCGAGAATCTGCCAATGCAACAGGCTGGCGGCTTTGCCGAAACGTTCTTCACGGTGTGGCACAATGTCTTCGAGCGCGCCCATCTAACCGCCGGCGAATGGTTCATGATCCACGGCGGCACTTCGGGGATCGGCGTTACCGCAATCCAGCTTGCTAAGGCCTTTGGCGCCAAGGTTCTCGCAACCGCCGGGTCGGAAGAAAAATGCGCGGCGTGCCGGGAACTGGGCGCTGATGTTGCCGTCAACTACCGCACCGAGGACTTCGTCGAAAAAGCCAAAGCCGCCGCCGGCAGGCCTGGCATCAAAGTCATCCTCGACATGGTCGGAGGCGACTACATCGCCAAGAACATCGCCTGCCTTGGAGATGACGGGCGCATGGTCAACATCGCCTACCAGAAGGGCTCCAAGGCCGAAGTCGACTTCCTGCGCGTCATGCTGAAGCGCCTCACCATCACCGGCTCGACCTTGCGCATCCGGCCGACCGAAGTGAAGGGTCGCATTGCCCGCAGCCTGGAGGAATACGTCCTGCCGTTGCTAGCCGACGGACGCGTCAAGGTCGTCTTAGATTCCACGTATCCGATGCAGGATGCAGGCAAGGCGCACGCCCGAATGGACGAAGGCGCCCACATAGGCAAAATTGTGCTGACGCTCTAGGCGAGAACATGAAGCATGATTGATGCAAAGCTAATCCTTGGCGAGACTTCCGGCTGGATCTGGAGCCTATTTCCAAACCAAAGCTATCTGGGCCGCGTCCAGCTGACACTTCGGCGCCAGCTCGACGGTTCACTCGCCCGACTCACGGATGATGAGTGGACCGACCTGCGTCAGTGCCTCCAGGCCTACGAGAGCCTCCTCAGGGCCCTGTTTCAGCCCGATCGCTTTAACTATGAGCAGCTCGGCAATGTATGGACGCAAGTCCACGTTCACGCGGTTCCTCGCTATAGCCGTTCTCGTGAATGGGAAGGCATCACGGTCGAGGACAGCCGCTGGGGTGAGCACCCGCTGCCCGAACCGCCTTCACCGTTGGGAGAGGCAGAGACCCTGCTACTCGTCACAAAGATGCGCGAGGAATTGCAACGCACCGGGATCTAAGGCGGAGTTGTCGGGAATCGATACTCAGGCGACTGGCGCGTCATCGACGGCTTCCAGGAACCGCCGGACCTGCTTTTCGTAGTGCATGAGCCAGTGCTCGAAATACGACATGTCCTTGCTGGCGGCGGCCTCAAACTCCACGGGCCCGCGGGCGGCTACCTGCAAGGCAACACTTATCAAGTCCCGCAGCAGTCGCGCATCATTGTGGGACATGCCGAATTTGACCTCATCGGCATCAGCGTCCGTGCACGAATGCACGAGCACGAACTGAAACGCGCTCTCGACCAGCGCGACATTGGGATCCCGGCCCCGCGTGTTCTCCTCCGTTGACTGAGATTTGTTCAGCCAGATGATGTTTTCCGACATAAGCCACCGTGGAACGATTGGATTTAACCGCTAACGCGAATCTGAGGCTACTGGACTTGTCCGGCCAGCGCTCCTTCCTTGCCGCAAGTTGTACCCGGACTTGTGCGCTTTGGCCACACTCGCCATTGGTTTGTCGTGTTATTGACACTTTCAAAAGAGTATTGCTTGCACGGTTTAAGCAGCCTCAAGACCGCACGGCCTCTGGTTTGGACTTTCAATCTTGCTGATCAATCGAGCCAACATCTACCTTGCTGGATTACTGGTCGCGCTCACCATTTCTGGGTGTGCCGCACGACCACCTGCGGACGTCCTGGAGCCGGTGGATCGCACGCCTAGGTTCACCGAAAAGGTCGATATGCTAGTCGCTACCACCCGCGCGGTAG
>JAUWFF010000120.1 GCA_030607105.1 Filomicrobium sp. | reverse complement strand
CGATCGATCAGCACTGCAGGATAAGGCATGTGCCGTTCAAGCATGAGATCAAGCGCCGCGCGCACATTCTGCAGGGCTGTGGCGTCAAGTGAGCTCTTCGGGTACTGGGACGCGAAACCCGCTGCATTGAACATGTTGTTGTGTTCGGCAAGCGGCACACTCATCGCGTCGGCCAAACCAAGAACCATCGGGCGGCTCGGTTGTGCACGTCCGGACTCCAAGAAAGAGACATGTCTTTGCGAAACGTTGGCCGCGAGAGCGAGCTGCAGCTGGCTCATACCGCGAAGGCCCGCCAATCGCGCAGGCAGTCTCCGAACGTCGTCTGTGTCGGCGTGGTCATGGGCCGATCACCGCCTTTGCCGGGATGGACGCAATTACCTTGAAGGTAATTGTTGAAGCGTCCGACACACCCTAGATGGCGATGTCATCATCGATCGCAACTTTGAGGACTAACAAATGATTGAAGTCGTGACCGCCGTGCTGGTGCTTTTTATTTTGCGGAGCTTTCTTCCCCCGGCAATCCAGTACCTGAGTGCGGATGGCTCGCTTGCTTCCCGTGCCGCCTTCGCGCTTGGTCCGCGCAATGCCCCGCCGCCGATGCCAGCCATGGCCGGACGCGCGCAACGGGCACTGCGTAACATGATGGAAGCGATGTTCGTATTCATACCGCTGGCGCTGCTAGCGATCGTTTCAGGGAAGGACACCAGAGCCTCGCCATGACAGGAGCGCTAACGTGCCAGGGAGCCCGGGTGGCTTAGTACATGTCGGGTATCGTCGGCATCAGATCGCTGGTCTGGGGTATCGGCGCCGCCGGACTGGCGATGATGGCCTTGGCGTTACTGGGATAACGCTGAAAAAAGATGGCGCTGGGCCGAGTCCTCCGCGCCATCTTTCGTCTTTCCTTTAGCTCTGCACTCAACCCTGAAGAACTTCGGCCAGGGTTTTGCCGAGGCGGGCGGGTGAGGGTGAGACGCGGATGCCGGCGGCATCCATGGCCGCGATCTTAGAATCGGCGCCGCCCTTGCCGCCGGAAATGACGGCACCGGCGTGGCCCATGGTGCGGCCTGGAGGTGCCGTGCGTCCGGCGATGAAGCCAGCCATCGGTTTCTTGCGTCCCTCGGCGGCCTGCTCGGTCAACCAAGCTGCGGCGTCTTCTTCAGCCGAGCCGCCGATTTCGCCGATCATGATGATCGATTCTGTTTCCGGATCGTCGAGGAATAAATCGAGCATGTCGATGAACTCAGTGCCCTTGACGGGGTCACCGCCAATGCCGACGGCCGTTGACTGCCCGAGGCCTTCATTGGTGGTCTGGAATACGGCCTCGTAGGTTAGCGTGCCGGAGCGCGAGAGGATGCCGACCGAGCCCTTCATGAAAATCGAGCCTGGCATGATGCCAATCTTACATTCGTTCGGTGTCAGGACGCCTGGACAGTTTGGGCCGATAAGGCGTGAGTTTGAGTTATTAAGACGGGCCTTCACCTTGACCATGTCCATAACGGGCACGCCTTCTGTGATGCAGACGATGAGCGGGACCTCGGCGTCAATGGCTTCGATGATCGCGGCGGCCGCACCGGCGGGCGGGACGTAAACAACGGAGGCGTTGGCGCCGGTGGCCTCCTTGCCTTCCTTAACGGTGGCGAAGATCGGTAGCTTATGGCCGCCGGAGCCTTCCCAGGTTGTTCCACCCTTCTTGGGGTGGATGCCGCCGACCATTTGTGTGCCGTGATAGGCGAGCGCCTGCTCGGTATGGAACGTTCCGGTCTTGCCGGTGAGGCCTTGGACGAGGACCTTGGTGTCTTTGTTGACGAGTATGGACATGCTTCTCAGGCCCCCTTGATTGCGGCGACGATCTTTTGGGCGGCATCGTCGAGGTCGTCCGCGGCGATAACGTTGAGGCCCGATTCGTTGATGATTTTTTTGCCGAGTTCAACGTTAGTACCTTCCAGGCGGACTACGAGCGGCACTTGCAGGCCGACTTCCTTCACGGCCGCGACAACACCTTCACCGATGGTATCGCAGCGCATGATGCCGCCGAAGATATTGACCAGGATGCCCTTCACGTTGGGGTCGGCGGTGATGATCTTGAAGGCGGCCGTCACCTTTTCCTTGGAGGCGCCGCCGCCGACGTCAAGGAAGTTTGCGGGCTCTTCACCGTAGAGCTTGATGATGTCCATGGTCGACATGGCGAGACCGGCGCCGTTGACCATGCAGCCGATGTTGCCATCCAAGGCAACGTAGGCGAGGTCGTGTTTTGAAGCTTCTATCTCTTTCTCATCTTCTTCCGTGATATCGCGCAGTTCGACGATGTCGGGCTGGCGGAAAAGAGCGTTGTTGTCAAACGAAACCTTGGCGTCGAGGACCCGAAGGTGGCCGTCCTTCATGACGATCAGCGGGTTCACCTCGAGCAGCGCCATGTCCTTTTCGGTGAACGCCTCATAGAGAATGGGAAACAGCTTGGCGCCGTCGGCGCTGGCGGGTCCGCCGAGATGCAGCGCGTTGCAGAGCATTTCAACGTCGGCTTCCGTTACGCCGGTGTTCGGATCGATGGCGACGGTGACGATCTTTTCGGGCGTCTCTTCGGCGACCGCTTCGATGTCCATGCCCCCTTCGGTGGAGACGACGAAAGCAGGCCGGCCGACGGTGCGGTCGATCAGGATCGACAAATAGAGTTCTTGGTCGATATCGGCGCCGTCCTCAATATACAGGCGGTTGACCTGTTTGCCGGCGGGACCGGTTTGCTTGGTGACAAGGGTGTTGCCAAACATTTCCTTGGCGTGGGCGATCGCTTCTTCGGCGGAGAAACTGACGCGGACGCCGCCCTTGGCGTTGGGGCCAAGCTCCTTGAACTTGCCTTTGCCACGGCCACCAGCGTGGATTTGGCTTTTGACAACGTAGACCGGGCCCGGTAGGGCGTTCACCGCCTGCTCGATATCACTGGCGGTTAGTACCGGAGCTCCTTCAGCGACCGGCGCACCATAGCTCTTCAGAACCTGCTTGGCCTGATATTCGTGAATGTTCATCGTCTTACCACCGTTGTCTCGATGCCAGATTGATTTGCTTCGGTCATCCAGCCGCAAGCTCTAAAAACGTTTCTCGCGCATCACTCCAGACCCTTATTCTAGCGCTTGGCATACAATATGCCAATACCCGCTCTTTTTCTGATTATGCTTGTAGGGTGAGTGCTAGGCATACGAAAACGGCGCACTCGAAGCGCGCCGTTTGTGCTTTTCTCATTCGCCTAGGTTCGGGGCAATGCGATTGCAGGCGTCGACGAGTGACTTCACCGACTCCACAGATTTCATCAACATAGCGCGCTCGCTGCCATTGAGGTCGATCTCAACAACGCGCTCGGCGCCATTCGCACCAATCACGCATGGCACGCCCACGTAGAGCCCCTTCACGCCGTACTCTCCATTAAGATAAGCGGCGCACGGCAGCACGCGTTTCTTGTCCTTAAGATAGCTGTCGGCCATCTCGATAGCCGAAGCGGCCGGCGCGTAGTAAGCGGAACCGCTCTTGAGAAGGGCGACGATCTCGCCACCGCCCTTGCGGGTGCGATCAACAATTGCATCGAGGCGGTCCTGCTTGATCCAGCCCATGCGGACGAGATCGGGAAGCGGAATGCCGGCAACCGTCGAATAGCGGATGAGCGGCACCATGTCGTCTCCGTGGCCGCCGAGCACGAAGGCCGAAACATCTTCAACGGAAACTTGCAGCTCGGATGCCAGGAAGTGGCGGAAGCGTGCGGTATCCAGAACGCCGGCCATGCCGATGACCTTGTTGCGCGGCAGACCGGATGCCTTCTGCAGCGCCCAGACCATGGCGTCGAGCGGGTTGGTGATGCAGATGACGAGAGCGTTTGGGGCGTACTTTTTAATACCGGCGCCAACCTGCTCCATCACTTTGAGGTTGATCTCTACAAGATCATCGCGGCTCATGCCCGGCTTGCGAGGGATACCGGCAGTGACAATGCAGACGTCGGCGCCCTCGATATCAGCATACATGTTGGTGCCGCTCATTTTACAATCAAAGCCGTCCACGGCGCCGGACTGCGCGATATCAAGCGCCTTGCCGTCGGGCATGCCCTCGGCGATATCAAAAAGGACAACGTCGCCAAGTTCCTTCAAGCCGGCGAGGTGGGCGAGCGTGCCACCAATCATACCGGCACCAATCAATGCGATCTTGGTTCGCGCCATGCGGAGATCTCCTTGAAACAAAAGGATTGAGACGATGTTGCCGCTCACGACGGAGGCATCGGGTCCCGGGGAAGCGAAGGCGGGCCGTTAGCGCAAGGGAAGCAGCACGGGTCAGGCCTTGCTAGACCGAAAATAGGGCGCGTTCAAGCGAACCGATTGGTGATGAAACGAAAGTGGCGTGTGGTTAGGCCAGCAAATTCAGGTTCGCGCCAGCGGATCCAGGCCGTCGGTGCGCTCGGTACGCGATTCCAGATAGTCCTGCGAGCGCATTTCGATGAGCCTGGAGGCGGTCCTTTGAAAAAGCTCGGCTCCGTCGCCTGCCACATAGAGCAAGTCAGGCTCGCTATCCGCGGACGCGATGAGACCGACCTTGTTGTCGTAGAGCGCGTCAATAAGATTGATGAAGCGACGCGCCTCATTGCGCTTGGCCGGACCGAGGATCGGAATGCCGTCGATCAGCACGGTATGAAAAGCATGTGCGACGTGCAGGTAATCGCGAGGGCCCAGCGGACGAGCGCACAGGTCGTCAAATTTGAAGCGCGCGACGCCACGTGTAGCCATGGGAACATGCACCTGGCGGCCCAGGACTTCCAATGACATCGGCAGTGGTTCCACCGGGCGGCCCGTGAGGCGCGTCCAGTGATCATCGAGTTCTTGTTTCGCTCCTGTGTTGGCGGGCGAGAAATAGAGCGGGTGGCCGGCCAGCTTTTCCAGCCGGAAGTCCTTGCCGGAAGATAGTTCCAAAACATCCATATAGTCTTCTATGAGATCGATGAACGGCAGGAAAAGCTGGCGGTTCAATCCGTTGCGATAGAGTTCGCTCGGATGGGCGTTGGATGTCGATACGACCACGACGCCCTGCTTGAAGAGCACCGCAAAGAGCCGGCCCAGGATCATGGCATCAGCAATGTCGGTGACGTGCAGCTCATCGAAGCAAAGCAGTTTGGCTGTTTCGGCAATCTCAGCAGCGACAACCGGGATCGGGTCTCCCGGGACGGCCTTGCGGGCGCGGCCGATGCGGTCGTGAACGTCCGCCATGAATTCATGAAAGTGATGGCGCACTTTGGGTCCGAATTCGACCTCGCCGAAGAACAGGTCCATCAGCATGGTTTTACCGCGGCCGACCCCACCATGAAGATACAGGCCGCGCGGCGGAGGCCCCGGCTGCTTCCTGAAGAAGCCCAGTAGCCCGGAGGAGGCTGCCCTGTACTCGGCGAGGCGCAATGCGACTTCCTCGAGACGCGTGACGATCTCGGCCTGCTCCGCATTGGGTTCGATTTCCCCTAAATCGACCCTTGCCAAATAGGTCTGCATCACCTTCGAGCAACCACTACCGCTCTTCAAAGCC
>JAUWFF010000196.1 GCA_030607105.1 Filomicrobium sp. | reverse complement strand
GTGCACTCGAGGAAGAGCTCTTGGCCGATCCAAAGGAGCGCGCCGAACACCTCATGCTCCTCGATCTTGGCCGAAACGATGTCGGCCGCGTGGCCGAGATTGGCAGCGTCACGGTCAGCTCGCAGTTCATCATCGAACGCTACAGCCACGTCATGCATATCGTCTCCAATGTCATCGGCAAACTCGATGAAGCACGCCATGATGCCGTCGGCGCGCTGATGGCGGGCTTTCCCGCTGGCACGGTCTCCGGAGCACCCAAGGTTCGCGCCATGCAAATCATCGACGAGTTGGAAAAAGCCAAACGCGGCCCCTATGCCGGCTGCGTTGGCTACTTCTCAGCCGATGGCAACATGGATACGTGCATTGTCCTGCGCACGGCGCTGGTGAAGGACGGCAAAGTCCACGTTCAGGCCGGTGCCGGCATAGTCCACGACTCTGTACCCGAAAACGAACAGCAAGAATGCATCAATAAGGCCAAGGCCGTAGTCCGCGCCGCTGAGGCCGCTGTAGGCTTCGCCGGCGGCGGCAAAACGGTTGAGACGAAAGGAAACGGGGGCATCTTCAATTAGCGCTCAGACCATAAGAACCTTGAACGCCCCAAGGCCGTACGCCGACGCAAACCCCCTCGCGAGTGATAACCGCAATGCTCACCCTTTTGCTTCTGCGCCATGCCAAATCCGATTGGAGCACGCCAGGACTCGACGACCACGAACGGCCCCTCAATACACGAGGGACCAAAGCTGCCCCGGTGATGGGCCGCCACCTGGCCAACAAAGGCCTAAAACCCGAATTGATCCTGTGCTCCGACGCCGTACGCACACAGGCCACACTGACGCTCGTTTTACCCGAACTGGGCCCGCCACCGCCGGAAGTTGTCTTTGATGAAGCCCTTTACCTCGCCCGCCCCGAAACGATCCTCAACGTGGTCCGCGATAACGCCAAAGACCACACCAAAACCGTCATGGTGATTAGCCACAACCCGGGCCTGCACGCGCTGGCGCTCACGCTCGTCGGGGGTGGCGATAAAAAGTGCCTCCGACAGCTGGCCATGAAGTTTCCCACGGCCGCCCTCGCGGTGATTACATTCGACGCCGCACACTGGCAGGAAGTCGCGCCGACCAAGGGCAATCTGAGAAGCTTCGTTACCCCAAAAGAAGTCGGTTGAAACTGATCCTCCAATACTGCTCCCAGCTATGTTAATCAGGGAGCACCCGGCGGCTACGGCGCCCCACGAGAAACCTAGAAGGAACGGCCAGCCTCGATGCTCCTGCTCATCGATAACTACGACAGCTTCACTTATAACCTCGTCCATTACATCGGCGAGTTGGGCCCTGTGTGCGAAGTTCGCCGCAACGACAAGATGACCGCCAAGGATGCGCTTGCCCTGAAACCCAAGGCCATTGTTCTTTCGCCCGGACCGTGCACACCGAACGAAGCCGGCGTCTGCCTCGATCTCATTAAGCAAGCCGCCGGGCGCATTCCTATCCTGGGTGTGTGCCTCGGACACCAATCAATCGGCCAGGCGTATGGTGGGAAGGTCATCCGTGCACCACTTCCCATGCACGGCAAACTCTCCACCGTGACCCACGAAGGCAAGGGCATCTTCAAGGGGCTCCCGAAGACTTTCGAAGTCACCCGTTACCACTCACTGATCGTCGAGCCGAAGACCTTCCCGGACTGCCTCGATATTACCGCCCAATCCGACTGCGACCGCGGTATTATCATGGGGCTCCAGCACAAGAACCACCCGGTCCACGGCGTCCAATTTCACCCCGAAAGCATCGCCTCAGAACACGGCCATGACCTGTTGGCGAACTTCCTCCAACTCAGCGGGTTCAAGCGCCTTAAGAGAGCCCCTGCGCCCCCCCACAAGGCAGCCTGAAAACCTGCACCGATGCCCCCTTCGCAACGATGAAACCCGACACCAACATCATAGCTCTTCTCGATCGCGCTGCCCGCTCCGAAATCTTTGATGAGGAGGAGATCGCCGAAGCCCTCCTCGCGTTGATGAGTGACGAAGCAAGTGACACCCAGCGCGCCGCCTTTCTGATGGCGCTGCGCGTGCGCGGAGAAACACCGCCCGAGATTACCGGTGCCGCCCAGCTTCTGCGCGAACGCATGCTGGCCGTCGATATACCGCCAGGCGCTGTCGACATCGTCGGCACCGGTGGTGATGGCCACGGCACCTATAACGTCTCAACATGCGCGGCGATCGTCGCCGCCGGCGCCGGGCTGACCGTTGCCAAACATGGCAACAGATCGGTTTCCTCAAAGTCGGGCGCCTCCGACGTATTGCAGGCGCTAGGCGTCAAAATAGATCTTTCACCAGAAGAGGTCGCCAGCACCATTGCCAAAGCCGGCATCGCCTTCATGTGGGCGCCGATGCATCATCCAGCGATGAAAATCTGGGCGCCCGCCCGCGCCGCACTCAAAACGCGAACTCTGTTCAATCTACTCGGTCCGATCGCCAACCCCGCACGCGTCACACGTCAAATCGTCGGCGTCTTCGATCAGCGCTGGGTCGAGCCCATCGCCGATGCCTTGAGTAATCTTGGCGCCGAACACGTCTGGGTCGTACATGGTGCCGATGGGATGGATGAATTGACAACCACCGGCCCCACGACCGTCGCCGAACTCAGAGAGGGGTCCGTGGCAGTGTTCGAGATCACGCCTGAACAAGCTGGTCTGCCCCGAGCCAGCATCGCTGATCTGCGAGGAGGCGACGCTAAAACAAATGCCAGGGCCATTCTAGATGTCCTCGATGGCAAGAAAGGGCCGTACCGCGACATCGTTTTGCTCAACGCCGGAGCGGCGCTAATCGTAGGCGAGCGTGCCGCCTCCATAACAGAAGGCGTCGAACGCGCCGCGCACGCCATAGATACCGGCAAAGCCAAAATCACACTCGAAAAGCTCATAGCCGCCACAAACGAGATCACTGCAACTTAGACCGCCTGAATCAAGGCCTACCCGGGTCTGGGCAAGTTGTCGTATACCTCTCCAATGTCCGACATCCTCGAAAAGATCACCGCGTATAAGCTCAAGGAAGTGGCCCAAGCAAAACAGCGTGAGCCATTGCAGATCCTTGCCGAGTACGCCCGAAGCGCACCGCGCGTGCGACCCTTCATCGGCGCCTTGCAAAAACAGCACGCCGCCCGCAGACCCGCCCTCATCGCCGAAATCAAGAGGGCGAGCCCTTCCAAAGGCCTGATACGCGCCGATTTCCATCCACCCGTACTCGCGTCGGCGTATCAGGCCGGTGGCGCAGCGTGCCTTTCGGTCCTGACAGACACCCCCTCTTTTCAGGGCGCCCCGGAGTTTCTCAAAGCCGCACGCGCCGCCTGCGATCTGCCGGTACTGCGCAAGGACTTCATGCTCGACACCTATCAGGTGGTAGAGGCCCGCGCATGGGGCGCCGATTGTATCCTCGTCATCATGGCGCAACTCGACAACAAGGCGGCCGCCGACTTGGTCAGCGCCGCCCTTGACTGGGGCATGGACGTGCTCGTCGAGGTCCACAACGAGCAGGAACTCGAAAGAGCCCTGAGGCTGAGTAGCCCACTGATCGGCATCAACAACCGCGATCTACGAACCTTTGAAACCAGCCTGGAGACCACCGAACGCCTGGTCCGAGCCATACCACCCGATCGCATCCCGGTAGCTGAAAGCGGTATCTTCACGAATGCCGATGTCGTCCGCCTGCAGGCCGCAAACGTCAATACGTTCCTTGTCGGCGAAAGCCTGATGCGCCATGAAGACGTCGAAGCCGCGACACGGACGCTTCTGGGGACCTCGGACCTATGAACAAACTCTCCCATCTCAACGAGCGCGGCGAGGCCCGCATGGTTGACGTCACAGAAAAGGACGTGACGTCCCGCACAGCGATTGCCGAGGGATTCGTCGCCATGGCGCCCGATACCCTGCAGCTAATTGAAATGGGAGGAGCAAAAAAGGGCGACGTTCTTGCCACCGCCCGTATTGCCGGAATTATGGCGGCCAAACGCACACACGAGCTGATCCCGCTGTGCCACCCGTTGCCGATTACCAAGGCGCTCGTCGATTTCGAATTGAGCAACGCACCGACGGGCCTGCGCGTCACCGCCGAAGTCCGAGTCACCGGGCAGACCGGAGTTGAAATGGAGGCCCTAACCGCCGTCTCTGTCGCCTGCCTTACCATCTATGACATGCTCAAAGCAGCCGACAAG
>JAUWFF010000283.1 GCA_030607105.1 Filomicrobium sp. | reverse complement strand
CCCGCTGCCCGTTTCAGGACCGAGATACTTCACCGCCGCCGTCGAAAGCGCGCCGCCGACAACGCAAGGGATACCGAGGTAAACTTGACCGAGCGCACTGGCAACCACGCATCCGACCGCCAGCGCGGTCGTTCCGTAGCTGCCGTACTTTGACCAGTCGCGCGCACTCTTCGGGCCCTTGGCGCGCAATTCATCGATCCGCTTCAGCGCGTCTTCCCTAAGCCGCCCAATCTCGTAGAGCTCGGCCGCCTGGATCACCTCGCGCAACTGCCGCCGCACGTCTTCGCGTTGATGATTCATCTGCACCTTGGCCAGATCGAGCAGGTTCTTGTCGCGCGCAGCATTACTGGCGAAAGTCCACTTCGCCATTGAACCGATAGTGAGCTTTTCCACGTCATCTTCATCGTCCGCCCAAGCCAAGGCCGAGATAATGAGGATACCAGGCTCCCAAGCACCCGTTGCAAAGTAGTAGCCCCAGTGCACGTCAATGACGAAAGGATCATCCATACCAAGCTCGCCAAGAACCTTTCCGTCACCAAAAAGGTATTTGCGGATAAGCACTTTGCGCGCAGGCATACGCTCTACGAACTGGCCAAGAAGCTCCTTCCAGTCAGGCAGACCGGAAAACACGATCGCCTTGATCAAGACCACCTGCTCCACCGGCGGCATTGGGAACATTTCAGAGATGAGCTCAGGCGCCTTGACCTGGTTTTCACCAATCACGCCGGCGATGAAGCCCGTGTAGATCCCTGATTTCTCCGGGTCCTTGATCACCCCCGTCCGCACCATCGCCTTGACCGCGGCGGCCACGCGCTCAGGCTGCTTGTTTTCACGGTAGGCATTGATGAACCGAAGGATGTCTTCCTGCTTCGCGAAGCCGTCGGTCGCCTCCGACGGCTTCGCGGGCTGAGGAGTAGCTTGACCCTGAAACGTATAAGGCTGCGCTGAAGCAGCAGCCCCGCACAGGCAGACCAGCCACGACAGGGTCAACCGAAGAAGAAAATCGCTGCGACGCGTGACGGGGACCATGGTCAGTTACCAATCAAAAGTCGTTTGAAACGATAGAAGGCCGCTCAATCCGGCCCTTTTGGGGCTCATCAGGCCACTCCCGGTCACGATCACTTGACGGCCAGTCCGCCACGGCCAATCTTCGCCCCATGCCCAAGCCGCCACCAGAACAAACCCGGACCGAGCCGGAGACCGTGCCCTTGGGCGTCCCGGAGCCCGAATCCGAAGAGCGTCGCACCGGTCCCCAAATCATCGCCGAATATCTCAAAACGCTTCCTTCGGCGCCCGGTGTTTACCGCATGTTAAATTCCGATGGCGACGTTATTTACGTCGGCAAGGCGCGCTCACTCAAGGCGCGCGTCTCGAACTATGCACGTCTCGGCGGCCATACTAACCACATCGCTCGTATGATCGCCACCACCGCCTCCATGGAATTCGTTACCGTCCGCACCGAGGCCGAGGCGCTTTTGCTGGAAGCCAACCTAATCAAGCGATTTAGGCCCCGCTTCAACGTGCTGATGCGTGACGATAAGTCGTTCCCCTATATCTTTGTGGCACGCGACCATGCCGCACCCCGTATCCTAAAGCACCGCGGCGCCCGCAACCGAAAGGGTGATTATTTCGGTCCTTTTGCCTCCGCCGGCGCCGTCAACCGAACTATCGGCATGCTCCAACGCGTGTTTTTGCTGCGTACGTGCTCCGACAGTGAATACGAAAACCGCACCCGCCCGTGCATGCTCTGGCAGATAAAGCGCTGTTCAGCACCGTGCACCGGCGAGGTCAGCTTGGAGGAATATGGCAAGCAGGTCGATGAAGCGGTTCGCTTTCTGCGCGGTGAAAGCCAAAACGTCCGTGAGAAGTACCAGCAGCTCATGACCGAGGCGGCCGACAATCTCGAATTTGAACGCGCCGCCAAATACCGCAACCGCCTGTGGGCACTTGCCCACGTCACCTCAGATCAGGCCATCAGCGCCGCGGGCATCGAGGAGGCCGATGTCTTTGCCGCTCATCAGGAGGGCGGCCAGACCTGCATCCAGGTCTTTTTCTTCCGCACCGGTCAAAACTGGGGCAACCGCGCTTACTTCCCGAAGGCCGACCGCACATTGGAGCCAAGTGAAATCCTCGCCTCCTTCATCGCCCAGTTTTACGATGACAAGCCGGTACCGCGTCTCATCCTGACCTCCCACGAACTGCCCGAAAGGGAATTGATGGCGGAGGCGCTGGGTACGAAGGCGGCTCGCAAGGTGGAGGTCTCCAATCCCAAGCGTGGCGCCAAGACAGACCTGATTGCCCACGCCACTGAAAACGCACGCGAAGCCTTGCAGCGTAAACTCTCCGAGACCGCCTCACAGACCGCGCTAATGAAGGGATTGGCGGAACGCTTCGGCCTGTCGCGGCCACCGCGCCGCATTGAGGTCTATGACAACTCGCATATTTCCGGCACCGATGCGGTCGGGGCGATGATCGTCGCCGGCCCCGAGGGCTTTGCCAAGAACCAGTACCGCAAGTTCAACATCAAATCGCAGACGCTGACGCCCGGCGACGACTACGCGATGATGCGCGAGGTGCTGACCCGCCGTTTCAAACGCCTTGCAGCCGATGCGGCAAACTTTGCTTCAACGTTGCCACCGGTGATGGACAATGAACTAACGCAAACCGAAGACAGCGACGAAGACATTCTCGAAGCCGTACCAACCAAACCCGACCTCATTCTCATTGACGGCGGTGCCGGCCAGCTTGCCGTGGCCCGGCAGACAATGGCCGAAGCCGGCATCGAGGACATCATCCTAATCGGAGTTGCCAAGGGTCCTGAACGCGACGCCGGCCGCGAGCACTTCCATATTCCGGGTGAGCCGCGCCCGCGTATGCTCGAATCCCGCGATCCCGTACTCTATTTCGTGCAACGCCTTCGCGATGAAGCCCACAGGTTCGCCATCGGCACTCATCGCAGCAAGCGCGCCAAGGGTCTCGGCAGCAATCCGCTTGATGAGATTCCCGGCATCGGCCCAACGCGTCGGCGTGCCCTTTTGCGACACTTTGGCTCCGCCAAGGCCGTCTCCCGGGCCGGCTTGGAAGACCTCAAGGCGGTGAGCGGCATATCCGGCGAAATGGCCCAGAAGATTTACGATTTCTTCCACGAAAAACGAAACTGATGCCGGCGTCCCGGTGAGGACATAATTAAGGGGAGAAGCCCAACCCGTTGGAATTTAAGTCACACTTTCGTGTGAGCATTCATCCAACATTCAACTTCCGCGGAGATACTATCCGACACCGTTAAGTCGCGGATGACGGGGAATGCTGCCCTCGGCTTACGGAGAAGGGAACAACGCTCTACAGCTTGGAGACCAACAGATGAAGACATTTGGCTTGCTGCTCGCGGCAATGATCATTTCGGTCGCATTCACCGCCAACCAACCTGCTGAAGCCGGAACCGTATCGGCCCCTGGGCTTGTCACCTCGGACCTGGCTTCAACTGCGGCTGCCGGCCTCGTT
>JAUWFF010000162.1 GCA_030607105.1 Filomicrobium sp. | reverse complement strand
GGAATGGCCATCGCCCTTGCCCACGACGACCCGCAATTGAAGGCGGACGTCAACAATGCGCTTGCCGAAGTGCGCGCCCGCGGCCGCTTTATCGAACTCGTAACGCGTTACTTTCCGTATCGGCTGTATTAAGAAGTTTTGGCAGGAAAACTCACTCTCGGTCGCGGCCATCGGCGATGAGCTCCCAGAATGCCTTTCATCGAGGCTCGATCTGCCCGCGACCCTTGGTCCCCGTCTAGGTATTGTGATATCTGGGTGGATTAAGACTTTGTGGTAAAAGGGCTTGTGGATGCACAGCGCGCTTATGAAGGTGTCACACTTCTGCAAACTGAATCTTCAAAACCTGCGAATGGGAAATTGAACCAAGAGGTTGCTGAATCAGGCCAACTGGGGCCTGTAGGGGGAGCCGGAGCAATGCCAAAGTACCGATCACTTTTCATCTCGGATGTACACCTTGGTACGCGCGCCTGCCAGGCGGAACTCTTGCTCGGCTTTTTGAAGGAGCATGAGGCCGATACGATTTACCTTGTCGGCGATATCGTAGATTTCTGGCGTATCCGTCGGGGAGCCGTCTGGCCGCAGTCTCATAACGACGTCCTGCAAAAATTGCTGCGCAAGGTGCGTAAGGGGTCCCGCGTGATTTTCATCCCCGGCAATCATGATGACGGGTTGCGTCAGTACTGTGGGCAGAAATTCGGCGGCATCGACATCAAGATGCAAACGATCCACGAAACACCTGATGGCCAGCGTTACGTCATCATGCATGGCGATGAGTTCGACGTTGTCGTGCGCTACGCTAAGTGGCTCGCCTTCCTTGGCGATCGCGGCTATCAGCTGGCGCTGTGGACCAACGCCCCGGTTAACTTCATCCGCCGGCGACTCGGACTGGGCTATTGGTCGTTATCAAGCTACCTCAAGCTGCGGGTTAAATCGGCGGTCAATTTTATCGGTGAGTTCGAGCGCAAACTGTCCAACGAAGCCAAACGCCGCGACGCCAACGGCGTCATCTGCGGGCATATCCACCATGCCGCTTCGCATCAATTGGAAGACATCCATTACCTAAACTGCGGGGATTGGGTGGAAAGTTGTACCGCAATTGGCGAGACTTTCGAGGGCGAGTTCAAATTAATTCGCTGGCTTGACGTGGTGCGTGCGCGGGAAGGGTCAGCGAAGACCGTTGGCAATCCGAAGCTTGAGGTCGCCTGAATGAAGATACTTGTCGCCACAGATGCTTGGCGACCGCAGGTCAATGGCGTCGTGCGGACCTACGAGCGGCTGCGCGAGGAGGCAGCCCCGCTCGATGCCGAGATTGTCTTCCTGACGCCCGGCGAGTTCACCACGGTTCCCTGTCCCACCTACCCGGAAATTCGTCTTTCCTTGCCGGGATACGGCTACATCGGCCGGCGTATGCGCGAAATCGAACCCGATGCGGTGCACATCGCCACGGAAGGTCCGTTGGGTTGGATGACCCGTTCGCACTGCCTACGCAAGGGCATCCCATTCACGACGAGCTTCCATACACGGTTCCCCGATTACATTTCGAGCCGCTTTTACCTGCCCGAGAGCTGGGTTTGGTCCGTTCTCCGCCCATTCCACAACGCTGGCGCCGGCATCATGGTGGCGACACCAAGCCTGGCCCATGAACTGGAGCAGCGCGGCTTCCATCGCATCCTTGCTTGGACCCGCGGCGTCGACACGGAACTCTTCGCGCCGCGGCCCGTCCGGCGCTTTGGCGACGATGAGCCTGTGTTCCTTTACGTCGGCCGGGTGGCGATAGAAAAGAATATCGAGGCGTTTTTGAATGCCGACCTGCCCGGCAAGAAGGTGGTCGTCGGCGAAGGCCCGCAATTGCAGGACCTCAAGCTGCGCTTCCCCGAAGTGACATTCACCGGCAAAAGGACCGGCGAAGATCTCGCCGAGTGCTATGCGTCTGCCGATGTCTTCGTCATGCCGAGCCGCACCGAAACCTTCGGCATCGTCATTCTGGAAGCCATGGCCTCGGGTCTGCCGGTTGCCGCCTATCCAGTGACCGGCCCCATTGATCTTATCGCTCCAGGCAAGACTGGTATCATCTCCGAGGACCTTGTGCAGGCCGCGAAAGGTGCCCTTGAGCTGAGTCGCGATGGCGTGCGCGAGAAGGCGCTCGAGTACAGCTGGGAAGCCGCCGCGCGGTTATTTGTCTCCAACATAGAAAGCGCGTTGTTTGCAAAGCTGGGACGCAAGGTCCCGAAGCGGCGCATGAGGCTGGCCCGGCGCCGGCCGTCGCAGGCTTGATCGACCCCGCTCATCGGCCGCAACTCATTTGGCAGCCGTTGAGTTGCCCCCCGCCGGAACAATCATGCGCAGATTCCCGCCGCCGAGTTCCAGCCTGATCGGGGTTGCGCCATCTTCATCACCGTCGATCTGAACGGCATGGCCGGGCTCTGAAACAGTCACCTTCTTGCACGAGAGCACCTTCACGCTTGGCAATTGGTGATGTTGTCCGAGCCCCAGCGCGATCATCTCCAGCAATCGGCCGGAACGCGACGTGGCCTGGAACAGCACAACGAAAAGCTCTGCCTTGCGCACAGAAGCCTCTCTGGCGATCAAGAAACTCCCTGCGTAACGGCTCGCTTTGGTAACAACCGCCCAACTCGCCGTCTGCACATCGTCGTCGATATGAATCTCAAACGAGATTGGCCTTCGGACGAGGGCCTTCAGAGTCGGCCACACATAGGCGACCTTGCCGATGCGCCTCTTGAGCTCCAGATTGAGCGCCGCAATGATTTCCCCGTCAAAGCCCACGCCCGCCATCAGGAAGAATGGCTCGTCACCGGCAAGCGCGCCAGGAATTTCCGCCACCGGTCCATCTAGCAGCATACGAGCGACGGCTGTCGCCGTTGTTGGAAGCGGCAGCTCGCGCGCCAGCACATTGCCCGTCCCCACCGGAATAACACCGATTGGCACACTGGCATCGTCGTCGACAGCCTTCGCCAGTGCCCGCACGGTGCCATCGCCGCCAGCTGCGATGACGGCGTCAAAGCCGTCGAAATGGACGATTTTGGCGAGCGCTTCTCGAGAAAGGTTGGCGCCAAGGTTCCACAGCCGCAGCATCACCACCTCTGCGCCGCGTCGCTCCAGCTCGTGCACAACCCGACGAACTAGCCGGTGTCGCCGAACTCCGGCGACAGGGTTGTGTAAAAGCAAGAATCTTTTGCGCATGGGAGTTTATGCCCGGCCAAGATGCATTTAATGCGGGCGTGATCGCCGCAGGGCGGCAATTTCACTCGAAAATCGAGGAGTTACAAGGACGTGACAATGATGATCAATGATGTGGGCACGTTCGGCGCACAATTGAGCGCCTGGGCGGGCTCAGCGCTACCTAATCTCATCGCTGCCATTCTCATTCTGGTTGTGGGCTGGTGGCTTGCCGGCCGCGTGGAGCAGGCCATCATCAAACTGCTCGGTCAACGAAAAGAGGTTGACCGAACGCTGAGCACTGTACTCTCAAAGGTTTGCCGCTACGTTGTGCTGATTTTGACGCTGGTGATCGCCCTCAGTCAGCTTGGCATCCAAACAACAACCATTCTTGCGGCTCTCGGTGCCATCGGCCTGGCCATCGCTCTTGCTCTCCAGAGCACGCTGTCCAACATCGCCGCCGGCATCATGCTGCTATGGTTGAGACCCTTCAGTCTCGGGCAGTTTATCGAGTGCAACGGAGATTCTGGCACGGTTGACGATGTCGGTCTGTTCGCAACGACGTTGGTCACCTTTGACGGCATCTATATCTTCGTGCCGAACTCGCAACTCTGGAACAACAAGATCGTCAACTACTCCAAGAAGCCCAAACGAATGGTGCGCGAGATTTTCGCCATCTCCTATGACGATGATATTCAAAAGGCGCGGCGAATCCTGCTTGATCTCGTTCGTTCCGACGACCGCGTCGATGCCACACCAGAGCCAATCGTCAAGGTCAAGGAACTCGGTGACAATTCCGTCGCCCTGGATCTGCGTGCTTGGACCAACACGTCTGATTTCTGGCCGACGCGATGGGACATCGTCGAGCGCGGAAAGGTGGCGCTCGAGGCCGGTGGTCTGTCGATCCCCTATCCGCAGCAGGACGTCCATATTCGTTCCTACGAGGCCTCGAACAACGGGTCCGGCACCTTGATGCCCGTTGGCTTACCCACCGGTAATGCATAGCAAGTATCCGGCGTAGATGGTAACGCCAGCTACCCTCTTGGCCACCTCCATGCAAACTGCTTTTGACGACCGGGAGAGGCAGTGGGCTGGCCGGGCACGTCCGACACGGTCGGACAAGGGCAGGTCGGGTCGGCTCTGTCTCGCGTAAGCGTTTCAGGCATGCACGGGAGAGCCGCCATTCAAAAACGCCCTGGCACCGTCGACGTCATCGTGAATGTCATCGCTTTTCAGATGGCATGGCTGGTACTTGTCCTCGGGGCGGCCAATGGTTTGCCTTTCGTCGGTCTGGTCATGGCATTGGGAACCATAACGCTGCACCTTTTGCGCTCGCCGCGCGCGGTGCCGGAGGCCAAGCTGCTGTTGGCGGCTGTTGCGGTCGGGACGATGATCGAGACGGCCATCCTTGCGACCGGATCGGTGAGTTATGCCGCGCCGGCCTTGGTCTCGTGGCTGCCACCGCTCTGGCTCGTGATGCTTTGGCCCGCTTTCGCGACGCTGCTCAATGTCACGTTCAGGCGGTTTCGTAGTTGGGTCG
>JAUWFF010000329.1 GCA_030607105.1 Filomicrobium sp. | reverse complement strand
GTTTACCTGCCGACGCTCCCACTTATAACTCCGGCCCCTTCTCTCCCAGAAGGGGCCTTTTCTTTTCCGGTCGGCCATCGATCATGGCATCGGGATTTCGTCGCCCGCATTAGGGACGCAGTAGCCCTTGCGCACAGCTGGCCTATTGGCGATAGCGAGATACCAGCGCTTCACGTTTGGAAACTCCGCTAGATCGATCTGCTGCCACTCGAACCGGCTCGCCCAGGGCCAGGTTGCGATGTCCGCAATCGAGTAGTCCCCGGCCAGATACTCGACTTCCTGCAGGCGGCGCTCGAGGACACCGTAAAGACGCCTAGTCTCCGTGCCGTAGCGCTCTTCGGCATAGGGGGCCTTGCCCGGGTTGTATTTCAAGAAATGATGGGCCTGACCGAGCATCGGCCCAAATCCGCCCTTTTGCCACATCAGCCACTCAATGGTGCGCCAGTGCGCTTCCCCCTCTGCCGGCCAGAACTGGCCCGTCTTTTTCGCCAGATACATCAAGATCGCGCCCGATTCGAAGATGGAAAGACCGGTCTCCCGGTCGATGATCGCGGGGATGCGGTTGTTGGGGCTGATCTTCAAGAACTCGGGTGCGAACTGGTCTCCCTTTTGGATGTTGATGGGGAAGACCTCATAGGGCAAGCCGACCTCTTCCAGCATGATAGAAGCCTTGCGGCCATTTGGCGTGCTCCATGTATATAGCTCAATCATCATCAGCCTCTTTTCGATTGCGTGTGCCAGCGACCCGCCGTGGGACATCAGTAGAGCCGGGTCAGCAGAACCCAGGCTGTTACCGTAAAAGGCGACAGGGCCGTCGAGGTCAAGATAGCGGTGTTCATGAATTTCGGCTCGCGGTCGTATTCAGTACAAAACAGCGCCAAGAGAATTCCGATCGGCGTGGCGGCGGCGACCACCAAAAGATCGGTCAGGGCCTCCGGCATCTGCATCAGGATCGCCAGTCCCCAAGTCACCGCCGGGGCGATGATGAGCTTGAGAACAAGCACGAGACTGAGCCGGCCCGGCAGGACATCTCCAGCGGTCCGAGTCGCCAGCTGGGCGCCCATGGCAAATAGTGCCAGCGGTGGAAACGTGGCGCCCAGAAGTTCGATCGGAGTTGCAACGGCGTGTGGCAAACGGATTTCCATTGCGCGCAGCGTCAGCCCAAGTATGACAGCCGGAATGATGGGTGTCTCGAAGGCAAGACCGACGAGTAGCAGGAGGCCTTGCCCAGTGTTGCGGGGCGCCAGCAACCAAGCGCCGACGGTGACCATTAAGAGGGTCATTAGTGCCGTCACCACCGACTGGTGCAGGATGAATTCCGGAGGAAATGCCAGTTGCACAAGCGGAATGCCGTAGTTGCCAACGTTGGCGTAAACGGTCGCCATGGCCATGAGAGGCGCGAAACCACGCGGCAGTCCCATCAGGTTGGAGGCGAGCCAACCGATCGGGATGAGCACAAGAAACTGTACGAGCGTGAAATAGGCCACCGGCCAAATCTCGCTGACAGGTTGCTTGGCGCTAGCGAGAAAATTTAACAGGAAGCAGGGCATGATGACGTACACCAGCAATCGGTTAAAACTGGCAACGTCGAGTTAAATGCGCACCTGCATCACATATCCAAGAGCCGCGATGGAGACGATCGGCAGCGTCACGTTTATGGCGATGTCGATGAAAAGCTCCAAACCGGCGGCCTCAAACGACGGTCATCAGAGCGAGGTCGGTAGCGCCGGGTTTGGCACCCGCCGCGGTTAGCATGGCGTGCAACTGTCCACGGTGATGGGTCTGGTGGTTGAACATATGCGTAATGCAAATCGCGTCCGGCTCGTGCAATTGAAGACTGACGGCGGTGGAAAACCATGAGAGTTCACCGGCGATATCGACGTTGGTGACGTCCGTCGCCCAAGCTACATTGGCCTTGTCGAACCGCATTCGCTCGGTTTTCAGCGTCGGCCAGTTCTCATACAAGGAACGGGATTGGGAAACACCCTTTTGCGCCCGCGCCGCAGTTCCCGCGGCATGGCTCGTCCACATCATGTCGGTCCAGACCAGATGATTCAGCGTTGCCTGGATCGAGTCGAAAAATGCGCGACGGTCCTGGCAGCGCGCGGCCGCGCTGAGGCTACTCGCAGCACCGTATTGGTTATCGTTTTGACATGCTCTGTAAGCGGCCATCTGGCGGAGGTAGGTCGGTGGTATCATTGCTAGGTGCCGTAAGCTGAGCGTACCTTCTAGCACACCTCAAATACGTAACGTCGTACGACGATCGAAGGGCGCTAATTCTCGTTGGCGAGTTTCGCCTCCGCAGCCTTGAGAAGCTTTATAGCGCAGCGCAGAAAGTGCATGCCACGAAATACCGCAACCAAAAACGCCGCTAGGCCAATCCAGAACAGCGTATATAAGAGACAGTCCAAGCTAGCGCATCGCAGGCGTGGGAGACGGCGCTAATAATCTTGCCTTTCGTGACCCTCGATTCGGGATGACGCAATTTGACTGTCACAAGCTCATTTTCCGCATAGAGGTCTCCAAGGCTCACGACAAGCCCCTGGATCTGCTGTTCGAGTGAGAGGCCCTGCTGCCCGAGTTCACTCATGGCGGGTGTTTCGCTGTCGCACTGCTTGAGTGCGGCGAGCGCCTCGCGTGTCGTTTCAAGCGCCTGGCGCTTGGCCTGCAGATCGCGATACTAGTTGGTCTTATCAGACTTGTTGATGGTAAGGATGGTAGCTCGCCGAAGGTTTGAACCTTTTTGACAAATGCTTCGAAAGCTGCTGGATCGACGCCGATGGTGAGTTACAGCGTACGAAATCCTTTCAGCCCGTGCCGCTGCTCGAATTGTATCAGCGCATCGTTTTCGAGGCACAGGCGGCCGATACGAGCGTCATCCTTTTCAAACTCTGTGGATCGCAGCCCATATTTGCAACCTTTTCGTACTTTTGATCGGCGCCGGTTCCGATCGGCGGAGCCTGAACGGAGACCGCGCATTTGCGCTTTTAGGATGCGTAGTTTTTGAAGCCCTTGCCAAACTCCCAGCTCGCTCCGTCGAGGGCATTGCCCCGTTGCAAAACGACCAGTTCATTTGCTTCACTGCACACCGTGCAACCAGGTGGACCTGCAGGTCCGGACTCTTTGCTGGAGGAGACGTGTCGGGAGTTTC
>JAUWFF010000376.1 GCA_030607105.1 Filomicrobium sp. | reverse complement strand
CCACGGGTTTGTCCGACACTTGATCGAGCATGAAGGACCCAGCCGGAGCCGCAGCGGAAACGAAGTCCCCGGCGCCGAGCTCCTCAACCAAACGCGTCGAAGCCGCACCGTCTGGTGAATCCGGCCCTCCATCCAGTCGCTTGACCGTAATTCGATAGTAACGCTGCGGGCGTGTCGGCATTTCCGAAAGCGAGTAGCAACGCTGTAGGGGACGCCCATCCTTGCCTTTGAGTGAGATCGTCAGGAACTGTCCCGGCCCATATGTCATCAGCGGTGCGCCATCGGGCGCCGCCAGGTAGAGCGAACATACAGAGCGGTCCGCGCTTTCGTACTCCCGCCGTACAATTCGCAGCGGCATCAGCTGTGGCTGCGCCGCAGGCGCCTGCGACAGGCTCGGCTCGTAGGCATCAAGACGTTTTTCTGCCTCCTCCAGAACCTGCGAGATCAGCTCGCGCGACAACCGTTGCCGACGCACCCCGCTGAGCGCACTGGAGCCAGCCCACCAAAGAGCCCGCAGCGCCGTGCCCCCAATCATGAGCCAACCAGCTGTTTGAACGACCATGGCAGTTTCCATGTCCACCAATCTCCCTGCTCGAAAGTTAGTAAACGATTTGAATTTCCGCTCGCGCCCCGAGGCCGTCGTCGAAGTTCTCATTGATGGTATAAAAGCTCTCTAAGGTGAGCTGAGCGTGCTGTCCGACAGCCTGTTGGTATTGCACGCCGAAGCCTAGACTATTGACCCCAAGACCATCACTGCGGAGGCTTTGTCTGCCTGCGATTTCAAAGATCATGTTGCGCCGCTTGTTGTCCCAAAACGCCTGGTAACCAATTGCACCGCCGATAAGGTCGTCCTCAACAAACGGATCAATTTCTGCAAGATAGGTCGATAGGCTGGGCGACGCGAAAAGGATGCCGGTGTTGGCAAGGGGACCCCCAACCACGGCTTCTCGCCCAGCCTGCGTGAAGTTGCCGAAACCAAGGAAGGAGTTGAAGTAGACGATATCGTCGGAGCCCGGCACTGTCTTTGACAGCTCCGCCGTCAGAAGTGTACCGTTGCCCACGACGCCCTGCACCTCCTCCTTCAACGCAAACGAGCTGTTGACTCGGAAAGCGGTGCTGATGCCGCCAAGGAACGCCAACCGCTGTATCGCCGACGCTCCGACGTAAAAACCGTCGAGTTCGCCGCGATTGGGGGCACGATTGCCGCCACGATCGTCTACGTAAATCATATCGAGATTAAATGTCGAAACATGCGCATCAGCGGCGACGAACAGGCCGTACATATTTTCATTGCGAGCGATGATCTCATTGCGTTCAAGCCGATTCCACCCCCACATTCCGGATACGCGGAAGTTTGAAGTTCCCGGAAACGGGATGTTATTGCGAATGAGGCCGAACGCATCGATCGTATCATTGATCAAGATACCCTCTTGGAAGACGACGGGCTGACGTCCAACCGTGAAGCCGTAGTCGATCGGCAGGATCCCGGCCTGATCCAGGTTCGGAAACAAGCTGCCGACGTCGCCCTCGAAAAACAGAGTCTCAACATTGAATCCGAACTCATCGTTGAAACCACGGTCCTCGCCTTCAAAGGTGTAGCGCGTGAAGCGGTTTGGCCGATTGTTATCCGTCGGTCTGATTCCGAGCAGGATCTTCTCGGTGCCGGTCAGCTGGAGATTGACGAAGAGATCAAGCCGGTTTGCAATCTCTGTTTCCCTTGGATTACCCGAGAAGCCATTATCGAAAGTCTGGAAAGCGGTGCGATTGATGGCGTACGCCCACAGCCGCGGTTGCCATACGGCTCCCAGAACCGGTACCTCGAACCCGGCATCAAGCGGACCGGTATCAAGGAACCCGTTGCCAGCTTCAATCATGAGCGCTGGTCGGTCAGGCAGAACGGTTGCTTTTGCCTGACCGGCAGGAGTAATGGCCTCGTCGGCGTAGGGGTCCGGACCGAAGGAGGCGGGCGGCGCCGTGCCGAGCACCTCCTCGCGCGTCATCATCCGGTCCTTTTCCGTCGTAAACGGAACGTACTCGTCCTTGATCGATTTCACTTCCACCCGGTCGCCGATTGGCCAGAACCAGCTGTACCATGGCTCCTCAGGCTCCTCGCGGATGTACTCACCGGGCGGCTCGTCCGCGCGTTCATATACCTCTGCATCAACCGTCTCAGACCCTTCAGCCGTAGTCGGCAGGGCACAGCCAACCGACACGCAGAACACTGCAAGCGCGGCCAAAATCGTGTTCGTCACGCAACCCCCAACTGGGCACACCAAACCCGAAGACGTTCCTCCCCCGAGGTTCCAGCAATGTTATTTTTGCAAGACGAGCTTCTTCTCCCAGAGCGTCTGCGTACCTTTGATAAGTTTGTCGGCGAGCATCCGCGGCGTCATGGCGTAGTCGAAACCGACGTCCTGCATCGCGATCAGTAGATTGATGGGGATCGGCTGCGAATTGAGCCGGATTGTTGCCTTATAGGGCCCCCGTCCGGTTAGCGCGCTACTGTCCACCTTGTAACTTGCCCAGCGTTCCCCATTCGGTTCGATACCTTTCTTGTGATTGCGCTCGGTGGCGGGCTCGCCAGTGAAGACAAGTGATGTCGTCGAGGGAAGCACCCGTGGCAGCGCGAAAGTCGGGAATGGAATTGGAATGACGTGCTCGATCTCACCACCGCGTCCGTTTTGAGTGACGAAGATCGACTGCAGGCTGAACAGGTAAGGATCCTGCTTCATTTTGCCGGCGTGGACGTACGAAGAGTGTCCGTC
>JAUWFF010000012.1 GCA_030607105.1 Filomicrobium sp. | reverse complement strand
CATCGACGAAACCGGCGCCTCCCAGATGCTGGTGCCCGAGGAAAAGCGCAAGAAGCGCATTACGACCAAGGAAGTCGAGGCGACGGTCGCCACCATGGCGCGTATTCCGCCGAAGACGGTCACCAAGTCGGATGCAGAGGTTTTATCCAATCTTAAGAAGGACTTAAAGCGTCTGGTGTTTGGCCAGGACGCGGCGATTGTTGCGCTATCTAGCGCCATTAAGCTGTCGCGTGCCGGCCTACGTGAACCCGAAAAACCGATCGGCTGCTATCTGTTTACCGGACCGACCGGCGTCGGCAAAACCGAGGTCGCCAAGCAGCTCGCGAACCTAATGGGCGTTGAGTTGCTGCGCTTTGATATGTCCGAGTACATGGAAAAGCACACGGTCTCACGTCTGATTGGCGCGCCCCCAGGGTACGTGGGATTTGACCAAGGCGGGCTTCTTACCGACGGCGTTGATCAGCATCCCCATTCCGTGCTGCTGCTTGACGAGATCGAGAAGGCTCATCCCGACCTGTTCAACATTCTCTTGCAGGTCATGGACCACGGCAAGCTGACCGACCACAATGGCAAGTCCGTCGATTTCCGCAACGTCATCCTCATCATGACGTCGAACGCCGGCGCCAGCGCCATGGCCAAAGCTCCGATCGGGTTCAACCGGATCAAGCGTGAAGGAGACGACACCGAGGCCATCAACAAGCTGTTCACGCCGGAGTTCCGCAACAGGCTCGATGCCGTCATCCCATTCTCGGGATTGTCGACCGATGTCATCGAGAAAGTCGTCGAGAAGTTCGTCTTCCAGCTGGAAGCTCAACTCGCCGACCGCGGCGTGACCATCGAGCTGAGCCCAGATGCCAGCAAGTGGATCGGTGCCAAGGGCTACGACGAGAAGTTCGGCGCGCGCCCGCTGGCCCGTGTCATACAGGAGCACATCAAAAAGCCGCTCGCCGAGGAATTGCTTTTTGGCAGCCTTGAAAACGGTGGCACGGTGAAGGTGGTCGTCGAAGACGAAGAAGATCATCGCCGCCTCGGCTTCGAATACATCCCCGCCGACCCGTCGATCAAGAAGTCTGAGTCGGTTGATGACGGCTCGGATGAAGACAGCGACGACGATGTCAATGAGGACGAGCCCCAGGCCGCTCTTGTCTCAGCTTCGCCGCGCAAAGCGTTGCCAAGCCCGAAGGGCAAGAAGAACAAGCCATCGGGCAAAGGCAGCAACGGCACGGGCACGGTCCCGGGCGTCCCACGTAAGAAGCGGGACTAAACGGGCAGGCAAAACAGCAACAATGGGCGGAGATGAAGTCTCCACCCGTTTTGCATTGGGGATCGGCTACCCATGAGAGCTTTCGCCCGCAAGGGCCGGACGGCATTTACCAGCTTCAGTCCATCACCCCTATTGATCAGCAGGGGCCCCCATACGCTATCCTGCGACCTCTGATCGCCAATGCGCCGGCCTCATCTCCAATGGGATCGTCGGTCGGGTGACGCCGCCCGTCCGGATCCAGGCATCCGTGGTAGCCGCCGCCTGGTCGATGCGTTCGCCGACATTCTTGAAATCTTATGGTGAGCCGATGAGTGGGTACAACGTCGGCACGATCGCGTAGTCGATGTCGGCGTCCAGGCGTTCCAACTCGGCGGTGAGCTGCCGGGCGATGAACAATGTCAGCGAATGCAGCGCGCTAGCGACGACACCCTCGGGTGGCCCGCTTGGCGGACAGGCGAAGCCTGTCGACAAGACGATGAGCCGCCGCGCGCCGAGTTCAACAACGATCTCGACAGGCGTATTGCTGGTGATCGCGCCATCGACCAAAAGTCGATCCTGACGGACGACGGTCGGGAACACCGCGGGAATGGCAGAGCTGGCAAGCACGGCTCTGACGGCGGACCTCTCCGGAAGCACAACGGGCCGGCCGGTAAACTGGTCAGTGGCAACGATGTGGATCGGGATTTCAGCCTCTTCCAGCCGTTTGTAAGGCAGATGGAGCGTGACCGAGAGCCTCCATACCGCAAGGGCTGACGAGGTTGCTGCCGCCCCACAGCGTGCCGGTCAGCGCCGATAGAGTTATTGGAAAGACCGTTCTGGGCCTGAGTCGACGCCATATCGAATCGAGTTTGCCAATCCCATTGGTATCCGGCGCGCCTGCGTAAAATGCGCCATTGACGGCGCTGAAACTGGAGCCGACAACCATATCGGGTTTCCCCCCCCCGTGATTACTCAATGCTCGCAGCATGCGAAATTGTATTACACCGAGGCTACCGCCATAGGCGAATACAAAAGCTGTCTTGCGAGCTTGAACCGGGTGCACTGTCGATACTCTTGCGTTTTCCTTCCACGAGTATCCAAATGATCCAGAAACCAGGTGCTCACGGGCAAAGGACGCTCATATGACACGATCGCGAGCTGACCCATCTGGGCTGTGATACGGATCTAAAGCGGACAGCACAAAATTAACCGGAGACATAATTTCCATGGGAACTTTCGCCCTGAACTACGGAGAGAACCCACAGCAAGGTGGTTTCGTCACCGTCGACGCTGGCAGTCAGGATCCGCTGGCCATCACCCGGTTCACGACGCCCGAAGGAGCTACGGCCTTAAGCGATGCAGCCTCCATGAGCTGGTCGACCCTGAAGGAATTCGATAACAGCCTAGAGGCGATAACGCGAGCCGCAGCGGCCTATGAAGCGAATGTCGCTGGTCAGGTGCCAAAGATGGCGATCTTAACTAGCCGTGGCACGCCGTTTTCGGCCGTAGCAGGTGCTTCCGATAGTGTCGTCAAGCTCGCCATTGAGAATGAGTTCCGCTCTGCATTCGGAGCATTTCTCATAACCAACGTCGATATCACCGAACAGACTGCTTATAAGATTCGCCAGTGGATGGGCGAGAACCGACCATTCCTTGGCATCGCGGCGCCTTCGATCGAAGCAACCGCCGCGCCCTACTTTGAGCGAAAAGGCCGCAAGTGCCACCTTTTGGCCAACCCCGAACTCGGCAAGCTCGGTCGCCACAGCTTGCGCCAAGAGACAATCTCGCACGCCATCCGCGGTGCAACAGTGTCGCAGCAACCCAATCCCTATGTGCCGCAATTTCCTGCTGTATGGGACAATGATCTCAAAAACGACATGAGTCTCGCATGGGGGATCTGTGCTGCAAGCCCGTCGAGCTGTATCACCGTCGTCAGAGACAAAATGCTGATTGCTAACGCCGCGGGCCACATCCAGCTTGTGACCGCCAGTGAAAACGCCGTGCTACACGCTAAGTTTACGCGGCGCACCCAAATGCTCGACGGCGCTTCTGTTTGCAGTGACTCTTTCTTCTCATTCGCCGACGCCTTCGATCAGCTGGCTCGTCGCAAGGTCAAGGCGATCTTTGCACCCTCCGGCTCGGTCCACGATAACCAAGTCCGTGCCCACGCCGAGCAATTCAATGTCCTTTTCCATACTGTCCCAGCCAACGAGGGTCGAATTTTCTACGGTCACTGAGGGCGTGAAGCAAGAGAAAACCAGCCAAGCCAACGACCTGGCAAACCCAGGGAAGGTCCATGCCAATTGGACCTTTATCCAAGGCATGCGCGTTGCGCTTTCCACGCCTGGTGCGATTCTCATGGCAAGTTCTGGCGGCTTCGGTGCGCTTGCCAATGATGCTGGCATGTCCTTGTTCAACGCGATCTTCATGATGGCGGTATTCTTTGCGCTGCCTGCGCAGGTCGTGTTGATGGATCAGCTCGCCCGCGGTGGCTCGATCATCGGCGGGGCCCTAGCTGTCGGGCTAACCGGGGTGCGGCTCGTTCCGATGATGGTCACCATCATGCCTTTGCTGGGCAAGCCTCGGCCGGCACTATCGCGGCGGTTGGCCGCCGCGCACTTCGTTGCCATCACCGCCTGGCTGGAAGGGCTGCGGCTCTTGCCAAAGCTTCCCGAGAATCGGCGCATGACATTCTTCTTGGGTATCGGCACCGGAATGAGCGCTGCGACGCTGATGGGAACCGCTCTTGGATTTGAGTTAGCGGGATCGGTGCCATTGGCGATCTCGGCCGGCCTGCTGTTCCTGACGCCCATCTACTTTTTTTTGTCTTTGATGGCTGCTGCCCGCCTCACGATGGATTGGTTGGCACTCGTGATCGGCTCCTTGCTTGGCCCTCCGCTCTTTGTCCTGACACCAGGCTTGGATTTGCTGTTTGCGGGGCTCATCGGGGGTACGGTGGCCTACGTAGCCGGTAGGCGGTTTGACGGTATTCTTGAGGAAGAAGAATGACCGACGGTTTATTGACTTCACCCGAAGGCACGCTCCTCATTCTCGTCATCGCGATACTTGCGCATGAACCGTTCCGCTGGCTGGGACTCTATCTCGGCCACGGTATCGATGCGCAAAGTGAAATCTTCGCGTGGGTTCGGGCGGTCGCCACAGCGCTGGTTGCCGGTCTGGTAACGCGTCTTGTTCTGTTTCCCGTCGGCGCGCTTGCCGAGGTGCCGCTGCTGATCCGTTGCACCGCGTTTGCTGCGGGGATCGGAATTTATCTGGGCACAAACAAGCACCTCGGCGCTGGTGTATTCGGTTCGGCCACGGCTTTGCTGGCGATGCAATTTCTCACGCAATGATAGCCGGCGTCTGCCTGCGGTAGGTGCCCCGCTCCGCCTCATCGACAAGGAACAGCGCCACGTCGGCCCGGCGCACCGGCCCGATTTTCCATTCCTCCGGTGTGGCCAGCACCTGATAGAGCCCCGTTGCGCGACCGTCCCGAAGGAGACCCGGTCGAACGATTGTCCAATCAAGATCGGATCCGCGCACGATCTGCTCCTGCACATCTTTGTCATCGTAAAGCCGCTTGAGGCTCAAGGTAAAAGCAATCCGATAAAGTGCCCCCAGTTGGTCGCGGCTGTCGCCCGCGCCAATGCCCGTGACGCAGATGAGACGCTTCGGCCCCTGAGCCGACATGGCGTCGACAAGAATGCGTGTGGCGTCGGAAAAAAGCCGGGTGCCGTGCAGGAGGGTTTGCGGACTGATACTGGCGCCGAGCGCTTGGATGACGATGTCGACACCAGACAGCGCCCGAGTCACATCGTCCGCATCAAGCGCGTCACCGCTGAACCTTTCAAGCTTGGCATCATCAAGCGTGATGCCGTCCGCCGACCTGGCAAACGCGCAAACCTCATGCCCCGCTTCAAGGGCGGCTTTCACTGTTTCTAGCCCGATACCACGGCTGGCGCCCATAATGAGGAGTTTGGACATCCATGAGACCTTTCTGGCCATGCGAACTTCAACTACGACTTTGACGCCAGACAGTTCAGCGCGGATGGCTTAGCCGGTGGCCTCCAAAGCCGCGCGCAGTTTTTCCGCGTTTGCTGCGAGCACGCCGGGGTCCTCCATTCCTCGACCATGCGCCTGCAGCGGCACGCCTTCGTAGCGGGGAATGACGTGGAAATGCAGATGGTAGACTGTCTGCCCTCCGGCGGCTTCGTTGAACTGCATCATCGAGACGCCGTCGGCCCCAAAGGCTTCTTTGGCAGCAACGGCAATCCGCTGCAGCAACGGTACAACAGCTGCAAGAACGGCCGGATCCGCATCAAGAAGATTCCGCGAGGCCGCCTTGGGCACGATCAGCGTATGTCCGGCCGACTGTGGCATCACATCCATGAAGGCGATGACGTTGTCGTCCTCGTAGACCTTGTGACAGGGAATTTCGCCGCGCAGGATTTTGGCGAAGATGTTGTCGGCGTCATAGCTGGCGGTCAAGGCAGGTCTCCCAGTTCCCAGTTGTCCGAGCAGTAGGTGCCCGCCTGTGCGATGCGCCGTGTAAACGATCCGCGAAGCGCCGAACACCCGATCCGCCGCAGCATTCTCGGCTTGTGGCACCAAGGTCAATCCCCATCCGCCTGGCCTTGGTGCTTTTTGAACGGTGCAAAATCGCGCAGCGCGTTCTTGGTTCTCTCAACATGATGGCGTTCGACGGTGAGGAAGCGCTGCACGGCGTCCCATAGACGTCGGTCGGCGAACCAGTGCAACGAATAGGTTGTCTCGGGGACGTAGCCGCGCGCCAGCTTATGCTCGCCTTGTGCGCCAGCCTCCACACGCGGCAGCCCTTGTGCGATGGCGTACTGGATCGACTGATAATAGCAGATTTCAAAGTGTAGGAAGGGGTGGTGCTCTATGGCTCCCCAATAACGTCCGTAAAGGCAGTCGCCTCCGATCATATTGAGGGCGCCGGCGATATAACGGCCGTCCCTTTTGGCAAATACCAGTAGACAGGCATCAGCCATGCGCTGGCCGAGTTCGGAAAAGAACTGACGATTGAGATAAGGGTCGCCCCACTTACGCGAACCGGTGTCTATGTAGAACCGGTAGAACGCGTCCCAATGCGCTTCAGTAATGTCCGATCCGGTGACGTGCTCGATCTCGATACCGTCCTCGACAGCCTGGGCGCGCTCCTTGCGCAGCGCCTTACGCTTGCGCGACGTAAGCGTGTCGAGGAAATCCTGAAACGATCTGTAACCCGGGTTGGCGAAGTGAAACTGTTGGTCGGTGCGCTGCAGCAGCCCAAAGGAACCGAGCCGGTGCCATGCAGCCTCGTCCACAAATGTGATGTGAAACGATGACAGCCTGTGCCGTTTCGCTACTTCGACCGCTGCGGCGGCAAGCAGGCGTTCGTATTTTTCAGCACTGTCGTCCTGGCGCACCAGCACGCGCGGTCCGGGCACCGGTGTGAACGGCACCGATACCTGCAGCTTCGGGTAATAGTCGCCGCCAGCCCGCTCATAGGCGTCCGCCCAGCCGTAATCAAAGACGAACTCGCCCTGGCTGTGTGATTTCAGATAGGCCGGCATGATACCGGCGATCGTGCCGTCAGCGTCTTCAAGGACCAGATGGTGGGGAAGCCATCCGGTCTCCGCACTGACGCAGCCCGCTGTTTCGAGCGCTTCTAGGAAGGCGTACGTGACAAACGGGTTGAACCGGAGCGCGTCGGGATTGGCGTAAGTATCAAAGGTTGTCGCGTCGATTTGCTTGAGATTATCGACGATGCGAACCGCAACGGCCTTTTGCTTCGCGCACGTACCCGCCGTGTCAGTGTCTGATGTAATATCGGTATCTTGCTGAGCCATTAGACACCTGGACTGTCACACAATTCCAATAAGCTTACGCCGGCGGCTGAAAAAGGATCAGGCCTGCGGCCGAAAAGTCCGCCCGCGTCAACGGCTCCAGAATCCGAACCCCGTTCCGATTTGAGGCTGGCATGACGGGTTTACAAAACTTGCTTAACTCACTTCCTTCAATCGACCTGTTGCATCGGCAGCCGGTGAATGGAAGAGTGCACACTATCGGGCTGCAGCAAAGTCTCGGGGTGCTAATTCTTTGATTGCGGCGCGTGCATGCCTTCGTTTCTATCAGATGGCGTCGACGCGGGTCGGCGGCGGGAGCTACCGAGATGCGCTTTAGTACCGTTGGCATCGTCGCGGCAACTTTTGCTTTCGGCGTTTTCAGTTACGCCACAGCTTTCTCGACGACCAGCACGCAATACCAATCGGTTGGTCCAGCAGCCTGGCCCACGCTCGTCGATAGCCGGAACATCATTCAAATGGGACGCCGGCAGCGCCTCCACAAACTCTCTCAGGAAATCAAGGAACGGCACGAGGGCGTGCCGGTCGACGAAACGAAGCCCGAATCAGAAGCGCGCCTTCAAGCCACAAAAAGAATGGCAAGCCTCGGCCGCGCCCCCCTACTGCCCAATCTATCCACAAGTAGCTCATCGCGCAAACAAGCCAGCTCGCGGTCAACTCCCCCGGTGCCTATACCTGTCCGCAAGAGCTTACTTTTGGCACAGCACCAGTCTGCATTCGACAAGGCGCTTAAAGAGAAACGCAAAGTCGCCATCGTATTGCCGGAGCGCAAAGTATTATCGGCGCTCAGCCATCCGAAAAGAGCTTCGCGCGACGTTCGCCCGCTGAGGCTTGCATCGACCGTCAAGGCGAGGCCGCGCTTCGACACGTTCACACGCAGTTCGCTCGGTGGACCGAAGCCGGCCGATCTCCCGATTGAATACAATGCGCCGACCGTGGTCAGCCCGCCGGCTTTGGTGAAGCAGATGGGCAGGTCCAAGCTTCAGTCCCAAAACTCAGATGGCTTTGGCGATGTTCCGCGAAGAACTGCGGCCATTCGCGAAACAGATAAGCTGGCCGCTGGCGGGCCGACGCCTCGAGCTCCTCGGAGCCAGGCTTCTTTCTATCCTGAGGAGAGGCCGTTCCCACCATTAGCCGAACCGTTGCAGACACCGGCGGTGGAAGACGGCGACGCGGAGCGTACCAGCCAACGTCGATTGGCAGCTGTTGCTGTTCGCAGTTCGCGTGCCCGCAACAACCCGCGCGCACGCCAGTCCCGGCAGGCACGCCGTGGGGCACAGCGCAGGCGGGCCAAAACCAAACGGCGTCACGTTCGGCTGCGTCACAATGCTAGGGGCTCAAGGCACGCAAAGCGACGCCGAACCGGAAACCATCGGCGTTTCCAGGCCTTGCGCAGTCGAAAGATCGCCAATGAACTTCGCCTCCGCCGCCGCATCCGCGGGGTTTATTGACCGCGATGGGCAATCGGTAGGACAATGCGACTCGGAACCCCCATGATTCCAGCTAACCCTAAACCGCTCTAGGTCCCGGCCACCTGGAGAATGGCATCGATTTCCACAGCGCACCCTGCGGGCAATCCCGAAACACCAAAGGCGGCACGTGTGTGCTTTCCGGTTTCCCCTAGTACCTCCACCATCAGGTCGGAGGCTCCGTTGATGACGAGCGGATGATCTGTGAACTGCGGCGCCGAATTAACGTATCCGGTAAGCCGAACGACGCGCGCGATGCGATCAAGCCGCCCTAAGGCGGCGTGCGCCTGCGCAAGTATGTTCAAGGCGCATAGCTTCGCAGCCTCCCGACCCTGATCAACCGCAAGATCGGCCCCCAACCGGCCGGCAAAGATTGTTCCATCGGCCGCCTTGGAGATTTGACCTGAGACGAACAAGAGCCCATCAACGAACAAATAGGGCACATACGTCGCCACCGGGGTCGGCGCTTCCGGCAGTTTCAGATTCAATGCTTCAAGCCGGGCGAGCACTGCATCGGTCATGGTCAAACCTTTAATCTGGAGTGAATTGGTGGTGTTGGCTAACATGATCGTAAGCAGGCTTGCGAGAGAACTTTGCCGCAGACGGTGTCTGCACTAGGTTATCGAGCCGTGCCAAGCCGGCTCGCGCCTTGGTGCCACGAACTGGAGAAACGTATGAACGGAACTTCGCGCCCCCGCTGTGAATTCATGGTGCCATTGTCGTTGATCGCGCTGACAGGCCTGTCAGCCGAGCGGGCCGTGGCGGGTGCCGCCGCTCTGGCCCCCCACCAGGCAGTCTACGAAATCACCCTTGAGCGCGCGACAACCGCATCCGGCATCACCGACATGACCGGCCGCATGGTCTATGAGCTCGCTGGCGGAAAGTGCACCGGTTATACTCAGAACATGCGCTTTGTGACCCGCGTGGTCGACCGTAACGGTGCATCCATGCTGAACGATCTGCGGACCTCCAGCTGGGAAGCGGCGGCCGGTGACAAGATGCGTTTCTTCCTGAGCCAGTACCGGGGCAAGGAATTGACCGAGTCCACCGAAGGCGTCGCCGGGCGCAAACCGAAGAATGGGGAGATTTCGGTCGAGCTCACAAAGCCGGCGAGCCGCGCTCTGAATCTTGGGCGCGAGGTCTATTTCCCCATTCAACATTCTATTGCCCTGCTCGAAGCTGCCCGTGATGGTCGCCGCCAGTTTCCAGCCCGCCTGTATGACGGTTCCGAACAGGGCGAAACGGTCTTCGACACTAATTCCTACATTGGCAATGCGTTGCCAGAAACGACCGCTCTTAATGGAGTTCCCGAGCGATTGCGCAAGGTTGCCAAGCTGGATTCCTTGGCAGCGTGGCCGGTGGCCATTAGCTACTACGAGCCGGATGCGAAGGGCACGGATGCCGCGCCGAGCTACGAGCTTGCCTTCCGTTTCCACGAGAACGGAATCTCAAGCCGGTTGCTGATCGACTATGGTGACTTCGCAATCCGTGGCGAACTGACCGACCTGACCCTGTTGGAGGCCGAGGATTGCGGTCCGGGCAAGTAGCCCGCACGGCTGGCTCATAGTGTCAGTCCCATAGCCACGCGGCACCACGCACGCCGCTGGCATCGCCCCAGCGCGGCGGCTGAACCCGCACGGTTGGCGCGTCCGTGAAAAGATGCGGAGCGATCGCCGCCGGAAGATCGGTGTAAAGATGGGGGAGCTTCGAGAGGCCGCCGCCGAGGACCACAACATCCGGATCGAAAATATTGATCACGTGCGCCAGGCTCCGCGCCAACCGCTGCGTGTGACGGGTCAGGGTCGCGGTCGCGCCGGCATCACCCTGCGTGGCGCAGGCTGCGATTTCCTCCGCATTAAGGTTGTCGCCGGTCTCGTGCAAGTGATCGCGCGCCATCGCCGGCCCTGAGACCCACGCCTCGATACAACCGCGGCGTCCACACCAGCAAGCCGGGCCGGGCGTTTCGCTGCAACTCGCCCAAGGCAGCGCGTTGTGTCCCCACTCGCCCCCCGTCCCGCGGGGGCCATCGACAAGGCGGCCAGCGATGACGAGGCCGCCCCCAACTCCAGTGCCCAGAATGACGCCGAACAACGATGCGGCCCCCGCGCCGGCCCCATCCACCGCCTCAGACAACGCAAAACAGTTGGCGTCGTTTGCGAATTTCACCGGGAGACCGATAGTCGCGCGCAAATCCGTATCGAAGGCTCGACCGTTCAGCCAGTTCGAGTTGGCGTTTTGCACAAGGCCCGTTGCCCGCGAGATCGAACCCGGCATTCCCACCCCCACGCT
>JAUWFF010000145.1 GCA_030607105.1 Filomicrobium sp. | reverse complement strand
CGACCCTGACCAGTTCTACATCCTGGCCTCCAAGGAAGCCGTGCACGTGCCACCTGCCTATGCTGCCGAGATGGTTCCCTTCAATCCGCTGGTCGGTGAATTCCGTGTCCACTACGCGGGCTTCATGGACCCGGGCTTCGGCCACGCCGCGGCTGGTGGCGAGGGCTCACGCGTGGTTTTGGAAGTGCGCAGCCACAAGGTGCCGTTCATACTCGAAGACGGGCAGATCATCGGCCGACTAATCTACGAGCATCTTTCTGAACTGCCCCGCCTCGTCTACGGCCGGGACCTCGGCTCTAATTACCAGGCGCAGGGCCTTAAACTATCGAAACACTTTGCGTGAGAGTTGGGGGAGACAAAGAAGTCGCAAAGCTTTAGTTCTTTTGTTCCGTTTCAGTCTCGGTTTCCGACCGAACGTCACATTCCATTCGATACTTGATTGGTTGTTTGCGTAATGAGCATTACCCTCTTCTCCCCCCTGAAATTCTTCTCTTTACTGCTTTGCGTGTTCGTCTTTGCGCTCGCAACTCCAGGCGCGTTTGCCCAGGAGCAGGCAGACGCTCAGGCGCAACAAGACTTTGAAGAAGGGGACGCCGAGGACAAGCTGTCGGAAGCGGAACTCGAACAGCTGGTGGCGCCGATCGCGCTCTATCCCGACGCGCTGCTCTCGCAGGTGTTGATGGCCTCGACCTACCCTCTCGAAGTCGTCGAGGCGGCGCGGTGGGTCAAAGACAACCCGGACGTCAAACCCGACGACGTCGAAAGTTCGCTCGATGGGAAGGGCTGGGACGCAAGCATTAAATCGCTTGCGGCGATTCCCGACGCACTGGCAATGCTCAATCATGATTTGAGCTGGACGCAAAAACTTGGTGACGCTTTCCTCGCTCAGCAACAGGACGTCCTGGAAGCCGTGCAAAGGCTGCGCCTGCGCGCGGAAGAAGCCGGTAACCTCGAATCGTCTGAGCAAATCAAAGTAGAAAAAGTCGCTGCAAACACTACCTCTACAAGTAGCATCCCTACAAGTAGCGGCGGAGCCGGGACGACCAGCGGAAGTTCTGGTGGTTCGAACCAAGTTATCGTTATCGAGCAGGCGAACCCAGAGGTCGTGTACGTACCTGCATATAACCCGACCGTCGTCTACGGCACATGGTCGTATCCATCTTATCCGCCATACACTTGGTACCCACCGGGATACGTCGCCAGTAGTGCACTATGGTTCGGCGCCGGTGTTGTCGCTGGACGGGCATTGTGGGGCCGGTGCGACTGGTACAGGGGCTCGGTCAATGTAAACGTCAATCGTTACAACCGATACAACCGTACGAACATCAAGAACTCGAATTGGAAGCATAACTCAAGACATCGCCGGGGAGTGCCCTACAAGAACCGGAATACCGCGAATAAGTACGGCCGTAAGCACATGAAGCAGGCGAGAGCTCGTGAGAACTTTCGCGGCCGCGCGCAGAAGGGGCGCCAACAGCTGAAAGCCAATCGGCCGGGACAGAGGCCAGGCGCTGGAAACCGACCGGGCCAGAGACCCGGAGCCGGTAACCGACCGGGACAGAGGCCAGGCGCTGGAAACCGACCGGGGCAGAAGCCCGGAGCCGGAAACAAGCGCCCCGCGCAAAGGCCCGCCGCAAAGAAACCTGCCGCCAAGAAAAAGGTCGCGGCACGGCCCAAGTCCAAGGCCAGGCCTAAGTCCAAGGCAAGGCCTAAGTCCAGCTCGCGGCGCAAGTCATCGAGTCGGAGCCAGCCGCGAAAGCGTTCAGGTGGCAAGAGACCTTCAGCTTACCGCGGTGCGGGGCGCGGTAAGCAAACGCGACGTCACAGCTCTCGTGGCGCACGAAGCCGTGGGCGTACCAGCGCACGACGCGGCGGCGGTGGACGCAGGGGCGGCGGACGCCGAGGCGGAGGACGGCGGAGATGAGACCATTTTCTTCGGCACTTCATTTAGTACGCTCGCGGAGCTCTTCTATGGGACATGAACTGACTTCGTATCTGCATTCTCTGGCCAAGATTTTCTTGTCAGCACTTTTGGCTGCCTGCGCTGGCAGCCTCGCCTTCGGTCAGGAACAGGCACCCAAAGCGTTTCAGTCGCCAGATTTGGCCGCTGCTGCTTTGATCGAGGCAGCCAGAAGCAATGACCTTGCAAGCATCGTTGAGCTCTTGGGAACGGAGGCTGAATCATGGGTCCGTTCTGGTGATGACGTTCAAGACGAACAGGGCCGGACGGAGTTTGTTGCCGCGTATGATGCCAAGAACGATATCGAGCCTGATGGCGATGATCGTGCGACACTCGTTGTTGGCGAGGACGGTTTCCCATTTCCGATTCCCGTCGTGAAGACCGCCGACGGGTGGGTGTTCGATGCCGAGGAAGGCAAGGAGGAGTTATTGAACCGGAGGATCGGGCGCAATGAACTCAACTCCATCCAGGCGCTGCTGGCGATCGCAGACGCACAGTTCGAATACGCGCAAGAAGACCGGAACGGCAACGGTCTGCGCGAGTATGCCACAAAGTTCCGCAGCTCCGAGGGTCAACGAGACGGCTTGTTCTGGCCGACCGAGGAGGGCGAGCCGCCAAGCCCACTTGGTGAACTCGCGGCGCAGGCTTCCGCAGAAGGCTATGACCGCCAGGACGACGAAGAAACGGCTGATGATGAACCCTCAGCCTATCACGGCTATCGGTTCAAGCTGCTGCAGCGTCAGGGCGCGGATGCTCCCGACGGCGCTTTTGATTATGTCGCCGCGGGTAGCCAGATCGGCGGTTTTGCCGTCATCGCGTATCCGGTAACGTACGGGAACTCAGGCATCATGACATTCCAGGTCAATCACGAGGGCGTCGTTTACGAGGCGGACCTCGGTGAAGAGACCGCCGAAATTGTCGCCGGCATTGACGCCTTCGATCCCGGTTCCGATTGGGGCAAAGTCGATCCAATGGACTGGCAGTTAACCGAGGAGTCTGTCGCGGAGCAGTGAGAGGGATCACGCTCCATGCGAACCCATTTGATATTTGGGTTTTCTGGCTGTGCGCTCAGCAGCCTTTGCGAGCTTGTGCCAACCATACTGGAAGCGCTCGGCTAACTAGGTTCGTGTTCGGGTTGCCCGCGAGCGGCAATAGTCGTCCTCGCGCACCCGTCCCTATTGTTGGCCTAACTTCAAGCCAAACCGAAATAGCGCTCGATGAAGCGACGGTAGACCTGGGTGAGAGTCGCGAGGTCGGAGAGCGGCACATGCTCGTCGACCTTATGGATCGTCTCGTTCACGAGACCAAATTCGACGACGGGGCAGACGTCCTTGATGAAGCGGGCATCGGACGTACCACCACCGGTGGAAAGCTTCGGGATGCGGCCGGTGACCTCGCTTACGGCCTGGGAGAGGGTTTCAACCAGGGGGCCTTTCTCGGTACAGAAGACATCTCCGGTCCCCGCGAAGGTTAGGTCAATTTCCGCGCCGGTTTCCTCCGCAGCCTGCTGACAAAGACCCCGCGCCCAAGCTTCCATAGACTCCCGTGTCCAGTTGTCGTTATAGCGGAGATTAAAGACAGCGTGGGCCTCGCCGGGGATGACATTGGTGGCAGTGTTGGGGACGCTGATAACGGTTACGGCCAAGTGCGAGGGCTCAAAGCCGTCGCTACCATCGTCGAGGTGAGCGGAGGAGAGACGGTCGATGATGCGCGCCAGTTTCGGCACCGGGTTGTCGGCCTTGGCAGGATAGGCAGAGTGGCCTTGATGGCCGAGAACGACGAGTTCAACGTTCAGCGAACCGCGGCGGCCAATCTTGATTTCATCTCCCAGTGCATGCGGGTTGGAGGGTTCGCCGACAAGGCATGCATCGATGGTTTCTCCACGCGCTTTCAGCCATTCGAGCATCTTGACCGTGCCATTGATAGCTGGGCCCTCCTCGTCGCCGGTGATCAGCAGCGAGACAGAGCCGGGGAACTCGCCATCGTGCTCGTTCAGGACTGCCGCGAGGGCAGCGGCGAAGCAGGCGATCTCGCTTTTCATGTCGACGGCACCACGGCCATAAAGAATGCCGTCTCGGATTTCCGCGGCGAAAGGCGGCAATGTCCAGGCGGACTCCTTGCCGGGTGGAACGACATCGGTGTGCCCGGCAAAGCAAAGGTGCGGGGCGGCTGTCCCAAACCGGGCATAGAGATTGTCGATGTCTGGAGTGCCTGGTTCGCTGAACGGCAGCCGGTGACAGGTCAGCCCCGTCGACTCGAGGACCCGTTCAAGAAGGTTCAACGCACCGCCCTCAGCGGGCGTGACGCTCGGGCAGCGGATCAATGCCTGGGCCAAGGCAATGACGTCGGTGACGGCGGGAGTTGGTGTATCGCTTAAAGAATCGGTCATGGGGGCCTGAATAGCAGACGATCGCCAGTTCGCCAGCCCCCAGGTAGGGCCTGGCGGCGCATATGCGCTTGTCAGCGCCGGGCAGGGCTGAATTTGTTGTCGCCGCGGTTTCCGCGATAAAAGCCAAGCCGAACGAGGAACCACAACCCTGCTGCGCCGAACCACCAGGCAGCCAGCCGCGTGCACCAAAGGGCATCGTCGAATGCGGGACGCCAATCGGTGAAAAAGGTAACGGCAGTGATGGCCGCTGGTGCGTAAAACAAAAAGCCGAACAGTCCAGATTGCCCCAAGTCGTGCAGCCGCTTGTTGTTGAGCGCCTCCAAAAGAAGGAGGAGCGCCAACGACCAGGCAAGGCCGGCGGCGCCTGTCTCCTGGGTCAGCCTGACGGCTTCGTGAAATGGGTCGTTTGACAATACCGCGCCACACGAAAACGGGCTCGCCGCGACAAGCACGAAGAGCCCGAAGCAGTTAACAAGCCTCCCGTTCCGCCCTTGAACCCGAAGAACAACCGAATGGGGTTGAGCAAGACATTGTCCTAGCTGTCCGGGTTCCGCCCTCAGACAGGGGCATCAATCGACAGCGGCATCCTCGCGGGCATTCGGTGTGGTTGGTTGCACACCTTG
>JAUWFF010000258.1 GCA_030607105.1 Filomicrobium sp. | reverse complement strand
GCTGCTTCAAACAGACCGGTGCCATGGTGGCGCCCAACAAGGAGGCCGCGTGATGTCGTCGACCACCACGGAGTCTTCGATCCACCTCGACGATCTTGACTGCAAGATCATCAACCGCCTGCAGGAGGGGTTCCCGCTCGTTCCGAATCCTTTCGCAAGGGTCGCCATCCAGATCGGCTGCACCGAACAGGAACTTATCGACCGCGTCATGAGGTTGCGCGAAGAAGGTATCATCACGCGGTTTGGTCCCTTCATAGATGCTGCTGCACTGGGTGGAGCGTTTTGCCTATGCGCGATGAATGTGCCTAGCGAGCGTTTCGATGAGGTCGCGGAAATCGTTAACAGCCACCCCGAGGTCGCCCACAACTACGAACGTGTCCACGCATTCAACATGTGGTTTGTGCTGGCCACCGAGACCGCGGACGAAATCAGTGCAACTGCGGATTTGATCGAACGTGAGACGGAACTTGTCGTCGCGCGCTTCCCCAAACTCGAAGAGTATTTCATCGGTTTTCGGGTGGCTGCTTAAGCATGACAAAAGCTCTCAACATACTCGATCCCATCGACCGGAGGCTGATTGAAGCCACACAGGCTGGGCTGCCCATCGTCCATCGCCCCTATGCCGAAATCGCGCGCCGTCTTGATCTGTCGGAGGCAGATGTCATTGCCCGCTTCGAAGAACTGATCCGCCGCGGTGTCATCCGGCGCATTGCCGTCGCTCCAAATCACTACGCTCTTGGCATGACGGCGAACGGAATGACCGTTTGGGATATCGAAGACGAAGCCGTTTCTGAGATTGGACGCCTTGTTGGAGCGCTTGAATTTGTCTCGCATTGCTATCAACGGCCTCGTGCGCTGCCAGCGTGGCCCTACAATCTTTTCGCGATGGTGCATGGCAAGTCCCGCGTCGAGGTCGAAGTCAAGCGCGCTGAGATTTCATTGCTCGCCGGCACCAGGTGCCGTGGTTCAGACATCCTCTATTCCAAGCGGATATTGAAGAAGACGGGACTGCGATTGTCCCGAACTGGAGGCTGAAAGCATGTTCCGCCTATCCCATTATATGCAGCAGCTCGTCACTCCGACACCTCCGCGCCGACGCACCGGGCCGGTTCGCCCTGTGGTGATCTGGAACCTCACGCGCCGCTGCAACCTGAAGTGCCGGCACTGCTACGCCGTTGCTGCTGACCACCATTTCCCCGGAGAACTGACCAGCTCGGAAGCGGTTGCCGTGCTGGACGATCTGGCGGCGTTTCGCATTCCGGCATTGATCCTCTCAGGCGGCGAGCCGCTGTCACGCCCCGACACCTTGAACCTTGCGCGGCGCGCAAAGTCGCACGGTCTCTACACCGCGCTGTCGACCAACGGAACACCAATTGACGGTGGCCATGCCGATCAGATCGCGGAAGTCGGTTTTGACTACGTCGGCATCAGTCTGGACGGTATCGGCGCCACCAACGACTGGTTCCGCGGTCAAAAGGGAGCCTTTGATGCGGCGCTCGCCGGTGTGCGCGCCTGCAAGAAGAGGGGCATAAAGGTCGGCCTGCGCTTCACCATGACAACCGACAACGCCGAGCAACTCCCCGAGCTACTCAAGCTGGCGAAGGATGAAGGAGTCGAGAAATTTTACCTCTCGCACCTCGTATATGCCGGTCGTGGCAACAAGCATCGTTGCGACGATACGGATTGGTCCGTGACGCGGGCCGGGGTCGACTTGTTGATCTCGCGCGCCTGGCAAGCTGCCCAAAACGGCGAGAATTTCGAGATCGTCACCGGAAACAACGATGCCGATGCGGTCTATTTCCTTCAATGGGCAGCCGAACGCTTTCCCGCCAGTGTCATCGAAAATCTGCGCGCTCACCTTGAAGCCTGGGGCGGCAATGCGTCTGGCTACGGCGTGGCCAACATCGATACGCAGGGCGTTGTCCACCCGGACACCTACTGGTCGGACTACTCTATCGACAGCGTCCGCAATCGTCCCTTCAGCGAAATCTGGCAGGATGTTTCCGACCCCATGTTGGCCGGCCTTCGCCTTCGTCCGCGCCCTCTGAAAGGCCGCTGCGGGATGTGCGCCTTCAAGTCGGTGTGCGGCGGCAATACGCGCATCCGCGCTTTGCAACTTACGGGCGATCCCTGGGAAGCCGATCCGGCATGTTACTTGAGCGATGACGAAATCGGCCTTGCATGCAACGACGACCCATCGACCCGCGCCGAAGTCACTCCGTTCAGAGGCCATCGCCATGATCCGACACATCGTTTCGTTTAGCCTCTTCGTAATGACCGCTTCCCTGGCGCACGCTGAGGCGCCAGCCGAGCGCCTTTACACGGAGCACTGTTCGAGTTGTCACGGCGCCGATCGTCTCGGCGGTACTGGTCCCGCCCTGATTCCCGAAACGCTAAAGCGGATGCGTGGTCCGGCTGTTTCGAAGGTCATCATCAATGGCCGTCCGGCAACCCAGATGCCGGCTTTTTCAGACGTAATGGCTGAGGACGAAATCGCCGCGTTGGTGAAATTCGTGAAGACGCCGCTGGCCCGCGTTCCAACCTGGACGGCGGACGATATTGCCAGCAGCCGGGCGCTTGCCTTCGACTACCGGCCAGCCGAAAAGCCGGTCTTCAAGTCTGACCCGCTCAATATCTTTCTCGTCGTTGAGACCGGTGACCATCATGTTTCGGTGCTCGACGGTGAGACGTTCGAGCGTCTTGACCGTTTTCCAACCCCGTTTGCTGTGCATGGCGGTCCCAAGTTCTCACCTGATGGTCGCTTCGTCTTCATCATGTCACGTGATGGTTGGGTGCAAAAATACGATTTGTGGTCATTGAAGGAAGTAGGCCGCATTCGCGCCGGTCTTAACTCGCGTAATATCGCCATCTCAAAAGATGGCCGGTGGCTGGCGGTCGCCAATTATCTTCCACGGACATTGACCATACTTTCGGCAGACGATCTCAAGGTTGCCCGCATCTTCGATGTTACCGATCGCAAGGGTGCCCCCTCGCGGGTGTCGGCAGTCTATCAGGCGCCGACCCGAGACAGCTTCATACTGGCTCTGAAGGATGTGGCCGAGATTTGGGAAATCGCGACCAACCCGAATGCCAAGGAGGCCGACGATAGCTTCGTACACAACCATCAGAAGGGTATGGTCAAGGCGCCGGCATCACCTCAGGGGCTTTTCGCCCACCGCCGCATCGCAGTCTCCGAACCAATTGACGATTTTTTCTTCGATCCGCCCTATCGTCATCTCATCGGCGCCGCCAGGGGAGGGAAGAAAGGTGTTGTCGTAAGCCTGACCGCCGGCCGCGAAATTGCTGAGCTGCCGCTCTCGGGCATGCCGCATCTGGGCTCAGGCATAAGCTGGATGCGCGAAGGCAGACGGGTAATGGCCACGCCGCATCTCAAAGAAGGCAAGCTCAGCGTCATTGATGTTGGCGACTGGTCCCCTGTGACCACAATCAGGACCGAGGGCCCGGGCTTCTTTCTGCGCTCTCATGAAAACTCACAATACGTCTGGGCCGACGTCTTCTTTGGTCCCAACAAGGACGCCATGCACGTTATCGACAAGCAGACGCTTAAGATTGAGAAAACGCTGCGTCCGGTCCCAGGCGCGACAGTTGCCCATGTCGAGTTTGACCGTTACGACCGCTTTGCCCTTGTTTCTGTGTGGGAGGACGACGGCGC